>CAYMQD010000108.1:0-7551 GCA_964392475.1 uncultured Alphaproteobacteria bacterium | reverse complement strand
TAAATACCAATGTTTTTTCTTATAGATAATATTTTTAACTTCTGCGTTACATAACAATTTACCTTTTAAACTTTTTAGACTTTTTATATAACCTTGATGTATTAAATCAACGTCCATATGCATAGCATCAGGTTCATGAAAAACACGGTGAATATATTTTTCATTTATGGATGGAGAAAGTTCTCTTGCAAATTCTTTTCTTATTTCATTTATATGCGGACATAATAACTTAGCATTCCTAAGTTCTCTTTCAAAAACCTTTTCCTGATTCTTTGTAGCAATAAACAAACATCCCGTAGTTTTATTCATAAGAGGAATATTTCCAAAAACTTCGGGAGGATTTTCTAAGAAGTTTCTACTTGCTTTAGTGATACTTCGTATTATTTTATTCCCATAATTTTCTGTAAAAAAAGCAGCAGATCTACCAGTGGTGTGATAACCTGGAAATGATTCTCTCTCTAATACTATAGTGTGTCCGTGGTGAGCTAGTTTACAAGCTGCAGAGGTTCCTGCGATTCCTGCACCAATAACTATATAATCAGCAAAAGTTGTCATTTATGTCCTATAGATATTTTTATGTTTTTAGTTCTTTATATTCATCTTCTAAAGATCTTAGTCTATGGGCTATAAACGACGATGGACGGGTAAATCTAGCCAATAAGAAGTATAACACAGGGACTATGATGAGGGTAAGGATAGTTGAAGAAGATACTCCTCCAACTATAACCCAACCGATAGATGCCCTACTTTCTGCTCCGGCACCAGACGCACACGCCAATGGCATGGCACTTAATACTGTCGCTATCGTTGTCATCAGTATAGGTCTAAGCCTCGTACTGGAAGCCTTAATAATAGACTCTTTAATTGAGAATCCCTGTTCTCTAAGTTGATTGGCAAACTCAACAATTAAAATTGCATTTTTAGCAACTAATCCAATCAACATTACCATTCCAATTTGGCTATAAACATTTAAAGTAATACCAGTCCATAAAAGTGTAGTTAATGCTCCAGTTATGGCTAATGGAACTGAAAGCATAATAATAAATGGGTGTATAAAGCTTTCAAATTGTGCAGCTAATACTAGAAAAACAGTTAACATAGCAATTAGAAAAGTTATATATAGTGATGACGAAGAATCCTTATATTCTTTAGACTGCCCTGCAAAAGATATTCTTGCTTCGCTTGGTAATAATGTTTTTGCTTTCTTTTCAAGATAATCTAGTGCTTCTCCCAATGAATAATTTGGACCAAGAGATGCAGAAATAGTAACAGATCTTTGGCGGTCAAAGCGGTTTAATTCTTTTGGAGCAGCATTTTCTGAAATTTTAACTAAATTTTGTAATGCAACTAATTCGCCCGATTCAGAACGGACGTATATATTTTCTAAATCTTGTGGGGTGGCTCTATCTTTTTCATTGGCTTGTAAAACAACATTATACTGAACTCCTCTATCATTATAAGTTGTTACAAATCTAGACCCAAGAAGTGTTTCTAAAGTTCTTCCCAGAGTTGTAATATTAACTTTCATATCTGCAGCTCTGTTTCTATCTATCTCTACACGTAATTCAGGTTTAGTTTCCTTATAGTCACTATCTACACTTAGTAGTTTGGCATTTTCATCCTTAATATTATTTATAATTATATCTCTCCATCTAGAAAGGCTTTCATAATTAGGCCCTCCAATAACAAACTGCACAGGCGCTTTTCTTCCAGGTTGATTTAGACTTGGAGGATTAATAGCAAATACGTTAGCTCCAGGTATTGCCAGTAGTTTTGGAAATAGCTCTTTTACTATTTCTTGTTGTTTTCTATCTCTCTTTTCCCAAGGTCGTAAAACTACAAATGCAATGGCAAAGTTAACTGGAGAAGGTCTAGAAAGTCCTGGGGCTAAAACTCCAAAAACTGTATCAACCTCGTTAGTGCCAGAGGCAGTTAAGGGTTCTATTCCCTGTTCAGCTTCAAGTAAGTAGTTTCGTGTATAATTTAGTGTAGAACCCTCAGGTGCCATTAGTACGACCAAAAACACACCTCTATCTTCTGTAGGTGCAAATTCTTTTTTAACCATATTATGTAAATTGAAAGCTAGTAAAGAAATTGCAATTGATATTGCTATAATCACCAAGGGAATGGATAAAGATTTTTCAATTAGCCATAAATAGGATTTGTTTATATGGAAAAATACAAAGTTAAAACTTTTTATAATAAGGTTTTCTTGACTCTTTTCCTTTAATAACTTGGAGCACATCATAGGTGTAATTGTTAGAGCGACTAGGCTTGAAAATAGTACACATGCAGCAACAGAGATACCAAACTCACTAAATAAGCGACCAGTATTACCGTCCATCATTGATATAGGTATAAAGACTGCTATCAACGCCATAGTCGTAGCTATTACTGCAAATCCTATTTGGCGTGTGCCTCTTTTTGCTGCCAATAAAACCGGTTCACCAGAATCTATTCTTCTATGGATGTTTTCTAGCACTACAATTGAGTCATCAACAACTAATCCAACTGCTAGAACATAAGCTAAGAGTGTTAAAACATTTATAGAAAAATCAGCTCCGGAAATTATCATGAATGAAGCTATTAAAGAAACTGGTATAGTAACGGCTGGTATTAAAGTCGCTCTGATGTTTCCAAGAAAAATAAATATAACAATAACGACTAAAGTCATCGCAATAGCTAGGGCTTTAAATACCTCTTTTATTGAGGAGTCAACAAATCGTGATCTGTCGTATGCTATAAATAAGTTTATTTGCTTGGGCAAAGAGTTTTCTAAAGTGTCCAGTCTGGCTCTTATGCCTTGAGCTATTTCTAGTTCGTTAGCTTTAGATTGCTTGATTACTCCAAGACCAATGGCAGCTTCACCGTTAGCTCTTACTTCATATCGCATTTCTTCAGTTCCTAATTTGACTGTAGCTATGTCCTTTAGTCTAACCAGGTAATCTTCTCGCTGATCTAACACAATATTTTCGAATTGTTCAGGTGTAACTAAATTAGAGTCAGTTCTTACAGCAAACTCGATCAAATCAGATTCAACTCTTCCCGAAGGTAGTTCAGCATTTTGACTAATTAATTCACTCTCAACATCAATTACTGTAATTCCATAAGCTGCCATAGATCTTCTATTAAGCCAAATTCTCATGGCAGGTTTTCTTTCTCCTCCTATAATTACTTTAGCTACACCTGGAACCACTGAGAGAGTATCAACGAGATAACGATCAGCGTAATCGCTAAGTTCTATAGCATTCCATTCATCTGATTTCATTCCAACCCAAATAAAAGGGTTGGCGTCTGCTTCAGTTTTGGCAACTACAGGTGTTTCCACATCTAAGGGCAATTTTCCTATAGCACCAGAAACTTTATCCCTTACATCATTAGCTGCATCATCTATATTTCTAGCAGAGACAAATTCGATAGTTACTTCACTTCTCTCTTCCCTGCTTTTAGAAGTTATTTGTTTTACTCCTTCTATACCGCTAACAGACTCTTCTATTATTTGTGTTACTTGACTTTCTACTATTGTTGCTGGAGCACCCGTATATAAAGTAACTATAGAAACTATCGGGGGATCAATATCTGGGTATTCACGCACTGCTAGTTTATTCATTGCAAATAAACCAAACAACACGAGTATCATTCCTATCACGCTAGCAAAAACTGGCCTTTCAATTGAAAAATCTGATAAAAATAAAGATTTATTAGTAGAATTATTATTTGATTGATTACCTTTGTTTAATATGTCTGACATTTGTCTATATTTATCCTATTCAACGTTACGAATTAAAACAGGAGAGTTATCTCTGATTTTTTGATGGCCTCCTACAACCACAATAGATTCTTCATCTATACCAGAAAGTATCTCTACTTCACCAACAAGTCTTTGTCCCAACTCTACCTTTTTGAGTTTAGCCTTTCCATCTATTACTATATATACAGATCTTTCAGTTCCGCTAGTTCGAATTGCAGCTTCAGGAACTATTATGGATCCGGTTCTTTGTTCAACTGGTAGGTCAACTATCATAAACATACCAGGTTTTAATAAATTTTCTTCATTAGGAATAGTAGCTCTTACGGTTATTGCTCTTGATGCTGGTTTAACTCTAGTATCTATAGTCTTTATAGTCCCTTCAAATGCTTTATTAGGATATGCTCTAGAAAAACATTTTACGTTATTTCCAATAGCTATTTTTCCTATTGCTGATTCTGGTACTTCAAAATCTAGATTTATCGGATTTATGGAATCTAAGGTAGCAATTGTATCGCCTGGTTCTATATACGCTCCAGCACTAATATTTCTGAGCCCAACTCTTCCTGAGAAGGGTGCCTTTATAAATCTCTTATTAAGTTTAACGGTTGCAATTTTAAGCTCTGCAGTTGCTTCTGCTACATCTGTATTAAGTTGGTCAAGTTTGGTCAGTGGTATGTTTTTTGATTCAGCGAGCTTAGTTCCACTCTTTACTAATCTTTTTCTTCTTTCCAATATTGCTTTCCATCTATCAACCTCCGCTTTTT
Source organism: uncultured Alphaproteobacteria bacterium (assembly GCA_964392475.1). Classification (GTDB taxonomy): domain Bacteria; phylum Pseudomonadota; class Alphaproteobacteria; order TMED109; family TMED109; genus CAYMQD01. Next base: position 3,036 of record CAYMQD010000108.1, on the reverse strand, counting down.
GTTCGGTAGATTCTAAATAAATAAGAATTTGTCCTTTTTTGACGTTAACCCCTTCTTTGAAATTTACACTTGAAATTATGCCGCTTACCTCACTTGTAATTTTTATCGATTCTAGTGCTCTTACATTTCCTACTGCCTCTAAGGTCGCTTGGATCTGACCAACTCTTACCTTAGAAGAATCAATGGGTGTTGGAGGTCTTGGTTTGTTGGCTGTCGTTTTTTCTTGTTTATCATTCAAGAATGGTAAGGATGATTTATATTTTACACCCCCCCAAATAATTATTGCTACTACCAAGATTCCTAGAATTTGATATAATATAGATTTTAAACTTTTAGACAAAATTATCTTCCTTTCTATTTTGTATTTAAATAGATATTATTTTTTTGTCTATTAGATACTTTTAGGAATTAAAAACACATAAGGATATATAATGGATTCCAAAAACCCCAAAGCAAAACTTAAACAAAAAGACTATAGTAATATAAGTGATTTAACTTTTGAACAAGCGCTTTCTTCACTTGAAGAAATAGTAGAAGAATTAGATGATGGAGAAATAGATTTAGAAAAAGCGATAGAAGCTTACGAGAAAGGAGCATAATTGAGGGATTATTGTAAAAAAAGGCTAATAGATGCACAAAAAAGAATAGACAAAATAGAAATTAAAGAAAATGGAAATTTATCTATTAAACCTATGGATGATAGTAAGGAGTAAAGTTGTATAAAGATTTTAGTAGACCCGCATTTTTAAATGAAATTGAACATTATAAGAAATTAATTGATAAACACGCTAAATATATAATTAGCAAATTTGCAGGTCCAAAAATACTAACTAACGCAATGAAATATGCAGTGCAAGGTAATGGAAAGAGATTACGGCCTATACTTCTTATGGAATGCGCCTCTTTATTTAATGTAGAAGTTAAAAGGACTTTGGATGCATCAGTTGCTATAGAATTTGCACATTGCTATTCTTTAGCTCATGATGATCTCCCTTCTATGGATAATGATACAATGCGCAGAGGAAAGCCCACGGTTCATGTTAAATTTGGTGAGTCAACTGCAATTCTTGCAGGGAATGCCCTCTTAACTCTAGCCTTTCAATGTATTGCAAGTAGTGTTGCTAATTTTCCTTCTGAAACACGTATTAAACTTATAACTTTTTTTGCAGAAAGTTTAGGTGCTCAAGGATTGGTGGGTGGTCAGTTTTTAGATTTAAGTTCTGAGCGTTCTGAAAATAAAATAAATAAACAACAATTAGACTTAATACAAATGATGAAAACCTCTTCATTGATTAATTTTTCGTGTCAAGCAGGAGGTATTTTAGGAAATGCAAAACTGCATGAATTAAAACTTTTAAAGTCTTTTGGATTGGATTTAGGACGTATGTTTCAGATAACAGATGATCTTTTGGATGTGGAAGGGGACAAAAATGTTGTAGGAAAGAATCTTAATAAAGATTTAAAAAGTAATAAGGTCACTACCTTAAATGTTATCGGTATAGAGCAAGCTAAAAGTGAAGTGATTTTATTACAAGAACGAACTAAAGAGTATCTAAAAGAATTGGGTAAAGATTCATATAACCTCAATAAAATAATAGATTTTATAGCTAATAGAAAATTTTAGCTATGCATAATAAAAAATTAAAACGAATAAGGTTAGATCAACTTATTGCTATAAAAGGGTTGGCAAAAAGTAGGTCTTATGCCCATGCAATGATACTAGCAGGTAAGGTTTTAGTATCTGGTATAAAAATAGACAAACCTGGTACGCTAGTAAACATTGAGTCTACTATAAATATTATAGAGCCACTTCACCCTTGGGTTTCAAGAGGGGGAACTAAACTCGCACATGCAATAAATACTTTTAACATAGATATTCAAGGTTTAATAGCAGCAGATATAGGTGCATCTACAGGAGGTTTTACAGATGTTCTTCTTAATCTAGGTGCTAAGACGGTTTACTCTGTAGATGTTGGTTATGGACAGCTAGCTTGGAAAATTAGAAATGATAGTCGGGTTAAGGTTATAGAAAGAACCAATGCTAGAAATTTAAGTTCAAATCATATTAATACCCTTTTAGATTTAGTTGTATGTGATGTCTCTTTCATCAGCTTATCTTTAGCACTTCCGGCTGTTCTTTCTCTCACAAGACCAAAGGCCAGACTAGTCTCGTTAATTAAACCTCAATTTGAGGCGGGATATAAAGAAGTTGAAAAAGGGATTGTTAGAGACAAAGCTATACACGAAAAAGTTTGTAATAATATTTCTGATTGGCTTGAAAATTCTATGGGATGGGATGTTAAAGGGGTGATAGAAAGTCCCATAAAAGGGCCAAAAGGTAATACTGAGTTTTTTATTTATGCAATGTCAAGATTAGTATAATTATTTATCTTCCCTTCTTATGATATTCAGAATTTGGTAATAGACTTGATCCTGAGGCTATACGATTAGACATGTTGAAAAAAGAGATAACTTCAATAATTTCAAGTATTGCCTGATCATTAAACCCACAATCCCTTAATTCTTTTCTATCTTCTTCTATAATGCTATGTGGCTCTTCTGTCAGCTTTTTCGTAAAGTCAAGCATCCCTTGATGCTTTTTTGATAGCTTTGCCATTTTATAGTTCATAGCAAGAGTTTCACCTAAAATTGGATCTCCTGAAATTTCCCTTACGCTAGCCCCATGGGCAACTAAACAATAAAAGCATTTATTAATAGATGATACTACTACAGCTATCATCTCCCTTTCCAATTTAGATAAACATCCGTCAGATAGCATTAGACGATTATAAAAATCTACAAATGTACGCAGTCTTTCATTATCAGATGAATTTGCTAGGAGTACGTTTGGTACAAAACCAATTTTTTCTTTGCAAACTTGAAAATACTTTTCCATTTCTGGGCTAAGGTTTTCAGTTCTAGCTAGAATATCTAAAGACCAAAAATTTTCCTTTGTTTTTGAATGTAAATTATTTTTGTTAGACATTAAATTCTTTGATCCTCTCTCAATATTTGACCTCTATCTCTAAGAAATTG
>CAYMQD010000107.1:0-2940 GCA_964392475.1 uncultured Alphaproteobacteria bacterium | reverse complement strand
GTTTATGATCCTGCTGGAATGGATGTTGGTAAAGAGACAAGTCAATTTAAAGATGTAATATGGTGTGAATCAGCAAAAGAATGTTATGAAGGAGCTGATGCATTAGTAATATTAACTGAATGGAATGAATTTAGAGGAATTGACCCTCTAGAGTTAAAAAATGCTCTTAAAGAACAATTAGATATTGATTTAAGAAATGTATTTAGGCTAGATATAATGAAAAAAAATAGCTTTAAATATTTTAGTGTCGGTAGACAAGAACTATAAAGACATGGGGCATTCCTTTAATAAATCAATTTTAAGAGCTTACGACATAAGAGGTGTGATCGGGAAAACTTTAAATGCAACTGACGCATTTTACCTTGGAAAAACTTATGCATCAGAAGTGCAAACAAGATTTTTATCTGCGTCTATTGTAGTAGGATTTGACGGAAGAATTTCTTCTCCAGAATTAGAAAATAGCTTAGTTGAGGGTATGTTATCTGCCGGTGCAAAAGTAACTCGTATAGGTTTAGGTCCGACTCCAATGTTATATTTTGCTGGAGAATATTTAAAAGCAGACGCATCTATAATGGTTACAGGGTCTCATAATCCTCCAGATTATAATGGGTTTAAGATGACTTTAAAGGATGGTCCTTTTTTTGGAGAAGATATTTTACAATTAGGAAAATTATCTTCTGAAGGAAAATGGACTTATGGTGAGGGAAAATTAAAGAAGCTAGATATAAAAGAACAATATATTAATGCGCTAATTAAAGGATCTTCTTTTAATAATAATAACTTAAGAGTTGGTTGGGATATTGGAAATGGTGCTGTAGGAGCAGTTATAGATAATCTAATAAACCAATTACCCGGAAAACATATTATTCTAAACGGTAATGTTGATGGCAGTTTTCCAAACCATCACCCTGATCCCACAGTTGAGTCTAATCTAATAACATTAAAAGATACAGTAAACAAAGAAAAACTAGACTTAGGTATAGCTTTTGACGGTGACGGAGATAGGTTGGGTGTGGTAGATAGCTTAGGACGAGTAGCATGGGGAGATAAATTAATGTGTCTTTATTCCCGTGAAATATTAAAAAATCATCCTGGCTCAAAAATAATAGCAGATGTTAAGGCAAGTAAAATTCTTTTTGATAATATTAGGGATTTAGGTGGTGAGTCAATAATGTGGAAAACAGGACATTCGCTAATAAAGTCTAAAATGAAAGAAATTAACGCATTATTAGCAGGAGAAATGTCAGGACATATATTTTTTGCTGATAGATATTATGGATTTGACGATGCATTATATGCCGCCTTACGTTTGATTGAGCTCGTAGATAAGTCTAATCCATTATCAAAGCAATTAGACTCTCTCCCACAGTCTTACTCTACTCCTGAGATAAGGGTCGATTGCGAAGATAAATTAAAATTTAGGATAATAAGCGATTGTTCAAATTATTTGATCAAGTCTAGTGCTAAAGTCAACTGTATTGATGGTGTGAGAGTTGATACCAAAGAAGGTTGGTGGCTAATTAGGGCGTCCAATACTCAGCCAGCACTAGTATATAGATGCGAGTCCGATAGCAAAGAAGGTTTGTCTAATTTAATTCGTGAATCTAAAAACATTTTAAAAAAGTTTAAAATTACAATCGACATATAGGCTTACTAAAAATTTTAGAGAGCTTTTTCTATATTTAAAAGAATTCTTTTGTTTTTTAACCCTCCTGAAGAGTAGCCACCTAAACTATTTTTACCAATTACTCTGTGGCAAGGGGTAAATATGATAAGAGGGTTACGTTTATTTGCTTGCCCAATAGCTCTACATGCCATGGGATTATTCACTTTTATGGCAATATCGCTATATGTTAGAGTATTTCCATAGGGTATAGTTCTTAGAGCTTTCCACACCCCTAGTCTGAAGTCAGTATCATCTTCATCAAGGTTTACCCCAGGTATAGGCTCTTTAGATCCTTTAAAATATGATCCAAGCCATTTTCTAGTTTCTAATAAAATTGTACTTTTACATTTTATCCATTTTTTATTTGGCTTTCCAATTTTAATATATTTAAGACCTTTATCTGATTCTACTATACAGATTCTTCCAAATGGTGTTTTTTCCAAATTAATATATTTTAGCATATAATAATCTCTATTTTTGTTAAAAACTATAAACTTAACTTTATAGTAAGTATTTTATATTTATAATGGTATAATTAGATGGTGTGTAAAAATAGGAGTATAATTTGTTTCTTATAAACTCAGAAGGTAATGAAAAGAAATATATAAAGAATCAAGAGACGAAAGTAGGTTCTTCTACTGAATTAAAAGTTCAGACAAAAAAACCTTCTTTTTATAATGTTTTGCTTCATAATGATGACTATACTCCTATGGAGTTTGTTGTTTATATATTGATATCAATTTTTCATAAAAGTAATGAGGAAGCTACACAAATTATGTTACATGTACATCAAAAAGGTATAGGAGTTTGTGGTTCATTCCCCCGTGAAGTTGCTGAAACAAAGGTTCTACAGGTTTTAGATAATGCAAAAAAAAATGAGCATCCACTTCAATGTTCAATGAAGAAGGCTTAGTATCAGAGAAGAACTATGTTATCAGAATCACTTGAAAAATCTATAGATAGAGCTTTTATACTTGCAGGTAGTAGGGGACACGAGTTTGTTACTCTTGAACATTTATTAAGATCATTATCTGAAGACAAAGATGCTAGAGAAGCGTTAGAAGCATGCGGATTAGATATTACTTTACTTCAAAACGTACTAGATGATTTTTTAGATAATGAACTCACATCCATAATAGTCAGTGAATCAGGTATAGAGGTAAGACCTACATCCTCATTTCAAAGAGTTTTACAAAGAGCAGCACACCATGTACAAACATCTGGACAAAAGGAGGTCAGCGGTGAAAATGTATTAGTAGCGCTATTTTCTGAAC
>CAYMQD010000106.1:0-3857 GCA_964392475.1 uncultured Alphaproteobacteria bacterium | reverse complement strand
AATGGACAGTATATCGTGGTTGACGAGTATCTGCGGCACAGATCGGACTGGATAACCCTAATGGAGAATTTACTTGAGAGAGTCCAAGAGCTTATAGAGGCGGAGTAAGATTGATTCCGCGCAGGCCTATTAATTGCGGCTTTTCACTTGCATTCTGCGGTGCAATGCACGATGAAAAGGTCATGCGACATATCATCACAGCACTGTTGGTATATGGCTGCATTTTGTCTCTCGCGAGTGCGGCGGTCATCGATATTCCACAACCCAATGCGACCCTCAGTGGCATTAGCGTGGTGAGCGGATGGAAATGTGAACATGGCGCGTTGACCGGCCGTATCGATGGTGGAGCTGCCTTTCCATTAGCCGGAGGGCTGGACCGGCCCGACACAGCGGCAGGCTGTAACGACGCGAACAATGGTTGGGTTGCTGTGTACAATTACAACCGACTCACACCCGGCACGCACTCCTTGGTCGCCTATGACGGGGCCGCGGAGTTCGCGAGGGTCACCTTTGCTGTGGCCCATTTCGGGGTGGAAATGAAAACCGGTGTCGCTGGGACTGGAACTGCCAGGCTCAACGACGGATCCGTCGCAGGCTTAACCTGGTCTCAGTCCCAACAGGCGTTTACCATCACGAGCACAAAAAATTATAACTATACTGGCAACTGGGAGTTGGAGGGGAGCGACGGGAACCAATCCTGGACGGGCTTCTACAAAATCACCCACACGGGTACGGTCGTAACAATTGAGAGAAAAGACACGGCCTGCGTTACCGATCCTGATGTCACGTACACTGGGCTGAAATTAAACGGCCAGATCCTTTCAGGCACAGAGATATGGGACACCACCGCGGAAAGTTGCGGTTCTCGCGCGGAAGCAGTTTTTGCGGTGACCTTCGCGGTAGATGGGCTGAGCTTTACCGGCTCGAGCGCTGAACTACAGGAACCTGAATGCGACGCCCCCAAACAGTATTTCTGGAGTTTGTCGGGAACCAAAACGAGCCTCTGCCAGTAAACGTAGCTCGTACGGGCCGAGGGTCAGGATAGGTGTTTTATTCGGCATGGATATGCCGTATTGTGCGCAGCTAATTAGTTAAAGTTCTTGGATTCGCCAAGACCGGTCGCCTCATCAAGGAGTGAGCTGTTCGAGAACCCGTCTGATTCGCGGTTCTGTTGGTCCCGCCCGACCTACCAAAATTGTTCCCTTGCAAATACAAGGGAAAAAACGTCCACACATCTTCGACGATTCACCCCTATGTGAACCCAAAGCACCGACCGTAAAGACTTGTCTTTGGCCTGCAACAGCGCTAGAGCACTAGAAAACGAGTCACGACTTGTTCGGGACGGTAAGCCTCGTTTTATCTAGGGAGTCACGTATGCGGACTAAGTGGTACTATTTGACGCTTTTTTTAATGTGTTCCTGCTCGGCCCAAACACCCGGTGTATATTCGACTCCCAATCCGTCCCAGGCCACACTGAACAGAGTGCAACCGTCTCAATCCTCGGGCACCTGGAAACAGAATGCGCTCGTAGGACTGAATGTTCTTGGAATCATTGCTCAAGGAGTCGGAAAAGGTTTAAACCAGAGTGCACACACATCTAGCAGCAATATAGGGACCAACTCCCAAACTGTTTATTCCGAAAGCGAGTGTATTGGGCCCGTGATCATGGGAGTATGTCGTGGTACCATCGTGCCCCACGGCGGTTACCATAAGACTTGCTACGGCACGATGCTTAATGGCGAGTGCACCGGGCCACTTTTTTAACACGCTCACATGCGACTTATCCCGCATTCGCCGAACGACGATTGGATCCGCACAACTACACGCGAGCAAGATTTGTAATAAAATTGTACGTAAACCACTACGTGAATTACAGCAGAGCGATGGGTTTTCGCATCTAACCTCTTGGTAATTGATTGAACGTGAAAGCCAGAATGCCAAATTAAACGACCTGTCACTTACATTGGCGGTCCCGAGCCGGGATTCCGATGACGAATGTGCAGAAGGCCCATGAGAAACAAGAAGGTGTGCGATGGGTAGAGCAACAGCATATATCGATTGTAGGTGTGGCGAGTGTCGGGTAACCCTAGGGGACCCGGTGATGCGCTATCGTATGTATTGTCTCTGCTACGACTGCCGACAGCGTCTCTTGATCGCCGCAAGCGAACGCCCCGAATATCCTCTCTCGACAGCGGTCGCGAACGACGACCGGGGTGCAGACTCGATGTTCTTCACAGGCGCACTACTTGTCGACGACACTGCGAGGCGCCTACTGACCTTTACTAAGCTGCGGGACACGTCTGAAACCGTAACCGCGTGGGCGTGTTGCTGTGATACACCCCTGGCTAGTGACCATCCTTTTTATGAGGGAAATGCGATCTTAGCGCATGCCGACGTCAGCAATGTCACAACCACCTGCCCTATGGAACCGCAGTATTACGATTTCGCAAGTGACTTCCCGGCGGACAAAGTCTCTGCCTTGCCGGTGCTTCCACTGCCGATCGTATTCAATTTCGTGAGTAATCCGGAAGAGATCGAGGGAGAATCGATGGCAGCCTTTGTAAAGGCAATGCGGGTTCCAAAGGCACCGCAGTATACGGAGGCCCCGTACCAAACATTCGAACAACTCCGCGAGGGACAACCTATTACGATTAGAAATGGTTGCTATGAGGAGAGTCGTCGTCGCGCATGATGTTTTACCAAAGCTTTGACCGGCAATTGGAAGCCTTGCGCTCACTCCCGATTCGGTTGCGTATGGGTTGCGGATTGTGCTTCACTTTGCGCGATTAAGCACACCCAGGCCCCTATATTATTGAATTCGTTAGCCTATTAACGAAATCGCACTCTAGAGGTCGTGAGTTCAATTCTCATCGGCTCCACTTTCTTTTCAATAACTTAGCCGGTTTGTGCTCCCTCCGTGACACCCTCAGGGTGAGTATAAACGGTTCCTTGTGGCCAAAGATATTTGGTGAGCCGAACCAGTGGCGTCTTGCTTTGCTGGTGATGGGCTAAACCGGCTCAGGACCGTGAGCCTCCTGTTTGAGCACTAGTGATGTGCGTTTGCCACACTAAGTATTCTTTGGCTTCTTGCTCTCACAAAATCTGTCACATTTGTTTCGTATGACTGATATTCGACTACATTTTTTGGCAGTGGAGGATAATCAAAACTATCAAATGGGTGCCAAAATTTGATCACCGAGCTCCCCTCTTTCACCAAATCCTGAAGAAGAAAAAAATCGACATACCCCTTAAAGTCATCAAAGAGATAGAAAAACTGAGCATACCTTTCTAATGCATCGCTCAGTGGACTGTTCTTTTTTAAGTAAAAGCGTCTGATGCACTCTAATGTAAGATCGAACCTGTCTTGTATCTTGTGGTTGATTCCGCGAGCCGCATTAATGGTCATTTTTTTATCAATTTGTTTAGCCGGGAAGACAATAAAAGCGCCAATTGTGGAGCAAAGAGAATAGAAAGAATTAACTTCTTCAGTCGGAATTCTTTCCACAATATGGTTCATCTTTTTGACGTTGTTATAAGGGTGCCCTATGCCATCACTAGATAGAAAAAACTCTCCTAATTCAGATTTGTGATGAAGCAATCGAGGAGTGGCATCATCTAAATCAAATCTGAATCCGTTCGGCAGAGGTTTGCTCCAGAGAATCTGGTGATATTTTCTCAGAGTTGGACTGTAGGAGTCCGGATCTTTTCCCTTAGGCGTATCAGAAAAGACATCGAAATTTATATCAATAACGGCCACGATCCTTCCCCATCTCGGACCCCCTGCAACCTCGATTCAACAGTAGCGGGAGTCCTTTTTCACAGCCTACTTATCGAGACGGAGAGCCGCCCCTTTTTGA
>CAYMQD010000105.1:0-3977 GCA_964392475.1 uncultured Alphaproteobacteria bacterium | reverse complement strand
TTTACAATCTCTTCATCTAATTTTGTATTTACAAAAAATCTACAATCTTTTGCAATTGATTATCAATAACATAGAATAGTTAGAATGAAAATCGTTCGCAAGTTATTTAATTTAAATTATTAGATCTTAGGAGATTAAAATGGTTATAGAACATAGAACTTACAATGTTAAACCAGGTGCAGTACAAGACTTAATGGATCTCTATGAAAAAGAAGGGATGGAAGTACATAGAAATATACTTGGAAATCAAATTGGATACTTTTATACAGAGATAGGACCTCTTAATCAGATTGTACATCTGTATGGCTACAAAAGCCTAGATGATAGAGCTGAAAGAAGAGCTCGCTTAGCTAATGATGTAACATGGAAAAAATTTATTACTAAGGGTATTAACTACATTATTGATCAGGAAAGTAAAATCCTTATTCCTGCTCAATTTTCAGCAATAAAGTAACCTGTATAATAAAACCTTTATGCTTTAGTATTAATTTTTTTAATGTTTTCGATATTTTTAGAATTCATTTCGTAGTCTATATTATTTACAAGATAGTTAGAGCTTTCTTTTGAGAGGTTACTTTTGTTTTGTAAAACATAGTCAGCGGAGTCATCATTTTGTTTATACGAATATTTTGTAAAATTAGTATTATAAGCTACATCTGATACAATTTTGATCTGCTCAATAGGAAACAGGTTAGAGTCTATTTGAGCCTTTAGTTGTGTGAGCTCAGCATCTAGAGATATGCTCGTTGCTAGCGCTTCACTGTCTAGAGTTTTAGAAGAAACACTGCTTATTGGTCCTATAGTCATACTATACTGAGGGGAATCTAGAAATACACCTATAGTGAATGTTTTGGAACTTGTTCCTATTAGTGGGTTGCCGTTAAGTTTAGTGTTTGAAACCACTTCATCAATATCTGATGAAATTTTTGCAACCTTCCCATTGAGAACCCCTTCTTCATTTGTAGTTAAAAAAGCATCTGTAACTAAAAGTTTTCCTATATTATATAATCGAGCGGAATAGCCTTCTAAAGTATTATAGGCAGATCGCACTTTTAATAATGCGGCCGTTCCTTCATTCGCATTTTTAGTAATTTGTTTATACCCTTTTGCAGTGGCATTTTGCAATAGTGATACATTTTTATTATTTGTATTATAACTACCACTATTTTTTTTTGTATCTACTATGCTTTCTTTTCCGTATTGTAAAGCTTCAGATACTTTGGTTATTTTTGCTCCATAATTTGCGAATGCGGAGCTTATTTGAGTTGTAGATGAATAATCCAATGTTATTTATCAATCTTTTTGTAGATTTACAATATAGGAATATTAACGACTTCAATTCAGATTTTTTTAGTATTTTTTGAAAAGTTTTAACGTATAATTTTTTATGTTAGTATTTAAATATTAGTTTTATAATTCTGGATAGCAATTTGAATAAGTATAATGTGGGTATTTTCATTTTTGATGATGTAGAAGTACTAGATTTTACTGGTCCTTTTGAAGTTTTTTCTCGAACTAGAACAGAGAAAGGACCTGAATCCAGAAAGAATGAAATTAACGCTCCTTTTAAAGTATTTACTGTATCTAAAATAATTAAAAGTATAATTGCTACAGGTGGATTGCAAATCACACCTAGCTATTCTTTTAAGAATGCACCACCAATAGATATTTTAATTATTCCTGGAGGATATGGGACTAGAGTAATAATTAAAGATGATAAAGTTATATCCTGGATAAAAAAAGTAAGTAATCATAGTACTGTTACAGCATCAGTATGTACAGGTTCATTGCTATTAGGTGAAGCAGGCTTACTAACTAATAAAAAGGCTACTACGCACTGGTCAGCTATGAATGAACTATCAAAATACAGAAATGTATATGTCCAAAAACAGTATAGAATAGTAGACGATGGTATCATTACTTCAGCAGGAGTGGCTTCTGGCATTGATGCCTCTTTTTACATTATTTCCAAGTTTTTTAATAAACAGATTGTTAATGATACTGCCAAATTTATGGAGTATAAACTTACGAATACTTTTAAAAATAATTTTACAAGCAAGTAAAGGTTTTTACTAATTATGTGTGGTAGATATGTTTTATACAATTCTTCTTCGGAAATAAAGGCGCATTTTGATATAGATACAATAAAAAATTATAATCCAAGTTATAATATAGCCCCCGGGCAATATGCAGCTATAATTAATAAATCAAGCAATTTAGATTTATATCGTTGGGGTTTTACCCCAGAGTGGTCAAAAAAACCAATTATAAATTCAAGATCTGAAACTGTGCTACAAAAAGAAATTTTTAAACAAAGCTTAATTAGTAGAAGATGCATAGTTCCAAATAGTGGGTGGTTTGAATGGAAAGATAACAAACCTTATTATATAAAGTCTAAAGAAAGTGATATTATAGGTTTTGCAGGAATATGGACTGTTAATGAAAATAATAATAAATATGTAATACTAACTAGAGCTTCACATGGAAAGATTGCTTCGTTACATAAGCGAGCCCCAATTATATTAAAAAAGCTAAATTATAATAAATGGCTATATGGAAGTGTAAAGGAATCTATGGAAGCAGCCTGTTACTCCTACGAATGTGATTTTGATATTAAAGAAGTTAGTAAAGATATAAATAGTATTAAAAATGATAATTATAATTTAATTTGTTCTATCTGATAATAATTTTGAGGAAAAAAATATGAAGCTTTATTACACAGTAACTTCACCATATGCACGTAAAGTAAGAATTGCAGCTATAGAAAAAGGCGTTTACCAAGATATAGAATTAATTGAAGCTAAAATTGGTTTTGAGGAAGGTACGCTTAAAACTAAAACCAGTGACATCACAGATCATAATCCTTCTGGGAGAGTACCTACACTTATTACAAAAGAAGAACAGGCAATTTTTGATAGTACTGTAATAGTTCATTATTTAGATAGTCAAAGTAGATATCCAAACATCATTCCATCTGACGAGAGTGATAAAATTCATGCTTTAAGAATCAATGCTTTAGTAGATGAAGCTATAGATGCGCTCAGGCTTTTAAAATTTGAAGGTATGAGGCCTGAAAACATAAGATTACCAGACTGGATAAATGCGCTTACCTTAAAAGTAAATAGAGGTTTAATATTATTAGAGAACTATATTCAATATTATGATGAAAATGATAAAGATAAAATAGATATAGGGCTTATTAGCGCAGGTTGTCTAATGCATATAGTAAGAAATAACAAAGAAGCAGCTTGGAACTGTCCTCATCCAAAATTAGATATTTGGTTTGATCAATTTTCAAAGAGAAATTCTATGGAATTAACCAAGCCCAATAGCTGAACAATAAGTATATAAATTATATTTTCATTTATAAAATTTAGGATATAGGACATTTCAGTCCTATATCCAACTCAATAGAGTATTATTTTTCAGAAACTATAATACTTCTAGCAAAATAAGGAATTGCGTTATAATTAGTGACTTCACCAGTATTGTCTTTTAAAATTACGTAGTTTCCGTCATATAATGCATGGACTTCGTGTGTTGTTACACAACCAATTGTCTCACCTATTATGATATTTCCTGCGTAATCTGATGTATTATTTGTTACTTTTACACAATCTTTGGCAAATGCTGAAGTTGCAAAAGCTAACAAATATACTACTACTAAAAATGTTTTGTACATTGGTAATCTCCAGTTTTATTTTACTCGAATTATTGTCATTAAAACTGTGATAACAATGAAAGGTATTTACTTAAAAAGCGCAAAATTCTATCAATTAGCTTTATAATGAAACGCTAAAGTATGTAAGGTATTTTATATTAATTTAGCAATATTATATTAATATTTTATACAAAAATTCCCAAGTATTTGCATATAATATATTTGCTATGTTCTTAAGATAATATGTTTTATGAATGGAAGGTGATTATACTAAGCTAAATTCCACCAATCAGATTTATCTATTCCGTGCAATACT
>CAYMQD010000104.1:0-4177 GCA_964392475.1 uncultured Alphaproteobacteria bacterium | reverse complement strand
CACAACCATATCAAAACCATCGAGAATGCCAGCAGCATAAGCTTGTACTGGTTCAGTAAGAGGAATTCTGTATACTTCTGTTTCAACTAATTTTATTTTCATTTTTACCTCAATAACATAAAAAACAATTTATTTAGCATTATTAAATTTATATATATAATAAATTATTACTTATTATAGGAAATATAATGATTACCTTATACCACTGCAACAATTCTAGATCCATGAGAAGTTTATGGCTACTTCATGAACTCAATGTTAAATTTAAATTAGTAGAGATGAAATTTGAACAGACTGAACTTAGATCTGCTAAATACTTAGCTGTTCATCCATTAGGTAGGGTTCCTTGCCTAACCGATGGAAACATTAAACTGTACGAGTCGGGAGCTATTTGTCAATATTTATGTGAAAGATATGATAGTAATATATTGGGTCGAAACGAAAAACATCCTGAAAGGCACGAATGGCTACAATGGTTACATTATTCAGAAACAATTGCTGTGCATGCTGCAAGTTTAGTTCAACAGACTGTTATAATTGCAGAAAAAGATAGGTCTCCTGTGGTAATGAAATTAGAAGGCTTAAGATTGGAAAAATCTTTGGAAGTTCTAAACTCACATTTAGATGGAAGAAAATACATGTTGAAAAGTAATTTTTCAGCTATTGATACTAACATAGGGTATAGCGTGCACCTAGCTAAGAACTTTTATAACTTATCTCTTTTGCCAAACTTAAAAAAATATTATATGACTATTAGCGATAGAAAGGCGTTTGCAATGTCTTTTAGATCAACTGATAATCCCTTAGAATTATCCTAAATAAAAGAGAACCTAAAAATGACAAAAAAAGTTGAATTTTATTATGATTTTGGAAGCCCAACGGCATATATGGCATGGACACAATTACCTAAAATAGCATCAAATGCAAATGCGAAACTTATATACGTACCTATGCTCCTTGGAGGTGTATTTAAAGCAACAGGAAATGCTTCTCCAGCTTTTATCCCTGCAAAAGGTAAATATATGGGAAATGATTTAAAAAGGTATGCCAAAAAATATGCTATTCAATATAAGCACAATAGTTTCTTTCCTATAAATACATTAAACCTAATGAGGGGTGCAATTGCTGCCGAATCTTTAGGTTTAAACGAGAAATATATGGAAACTATATTTAATGGAATTTGGGTAGAGGACCTTAATATGGGTGATGTTTCTATACTTACTCAACAACTAAAACAAAATGATATAAATTCTGATAAAATTATAGAGCTTTGCCAATCAGATGAAATTAAAAATGCGTTAAAAGAAAATACTGAAAAAGCGGTAGAAAGAGGGGTCTTTGGTGCACCAACTTTTTTTATTGGTAATGAAATGTTTTTTGGTCAAGATAGATTAGATTGTGTGAAAGAATATCTATTAAAATGATGAGTATTAAATCAATTATATAAATTTTACATGCGTCTTTATATATTATAGATAAAACAATATATAACTTTTATAATATAGTTAATCATTTTACAGCTAAGTTTGCATCCAAGGTAACCCTCTTGCTTTCCATCCATTGGAAATACCCCTATAACTAGCATTTAAATCTCCTTCAAAACCTTCTTTTAAATTAAACACAGATTTAAAGCCTATTTTAGATGCAGCTTGAGCAGCTAAAGCAGACCTATGTCCAGATTTACAAATAAATATCAGAGTCGTATCCTTTTTGAATTGATTCTCTAATATTTTTAGAAAATTTGTATTATAATTTCCAGAAGGATAATAAACCCACTCTAACTTTAAAATATCCTTATTTATTGAACTTAAATCAGGAAATCCAACATAAACCCATTCAAGATGTGTTCTAACATCTATCAATCTAGAATTTTTTACTTTAATAAGTAAATTCCATGCATCATTAGGCAATAAATCATTAATATCACTCAACTTCTTGCTTTCAAAGAAAAATAGATGGCGGAGGTGGTAGGATTCGAACCCACGAGACCCATACAGGCCTGCCAGTTTTCAAGACTGGTGCATTCAACCGCTCTGCCACACCTCCTCCTAAAATTTATTCCAATATAATTAAAATTCTATATATATTAAAACAGTAAATAGAAAAATTTAGCTTAATGCTATAATACTAGCATTCAAGCAAATTTCTTTTTCTATAAATAGTAAAATAGACTATTTTGTTTAAATGATATTATATATTATTTTAAATAAATAGTAATATCTACTATTATTGGAGTGTCGCTTGTTATACAAAATAGTCTATATTTTCCTAATTTTACTTATTTTCTCTCCCATTTATGCTGCGGATAATAAAATAAAATCTTTTGACGTTTGGAAACAAGAACTTAAAAAAGATGCATTGAAACAAAATATAAAGCCTAGTACTTTTGAAAATGCATTTATCAATATAATAAAACCTAATGAAAAAATTATTAAACTTTACAATAGGCAACCTGAAAAAAAGCTATCTTTCGAAGAGTATTTACACCGTACAATCTCTATTAATAGAATAAATAAAGGTAAAAAAGAGTTACATAAACATAGAAGTTTATTTAAAAAAGTATCTGACAAATATGGTGTTCAAAGTAGATTTATATTAGCTATATGGGCGCTAGAAAGTAATTTTGGAAACTTTACAGGAAAGTATTCAGTAATTTCATCTTTAAGTACATTAGCATATGGGAGTAGAAGAAAAATTTTTTTTCGTAAACAACTTTTCTATGCTTTAAAAATACTAGATCAAGGTAATATAGATGCTGAAAACATGATAGGGTCATGGGCAGGAGCAATGGGGCAACCACAATTTATGCCATCAAGCTATATGGATTATTCTACAGATGAAAATAATGATGGAAAACGCGATATTTGGCTAAATTACCATGATATATTTGGTTCTATAGCTAATTATTTAAAACAACATGGATGGAATAATAATTATACTTGGGGTAGGGAAGTGACTATGACTAAATCTATTGAAAACTCTTATTTTGGAATTAAAGAAAAAAATAAAAAGTCACTACAAAAATGGCATGAGCTTGGATTAAGAAACATAAATGGTGATAATTTACCTACTAAAAACAACCTTAAAGCACACTTAATTCGTGCAAATAAAACAGGTGAAGAGAAAATTTACTTAGTTTATGATAACTTTCTATCTATCATGTCTTATAATAATTCAATATTCTATGCTTTAAGTGTTTGGATCTTATCAGACAAGTTTAAAAATGAAGAACTATAAATATAAATTTTGCAATGAAATATATTAAACTATTTACTTTAATTCTACTTTTAATCAATCTTTCTGGCTGTACAGAAACAAGGCTTATAGCTCATAGTGCAAAGCAGATAATTAAAAACGATCAGACGAGTGAAGAAGAAGCTACTCCTTTAGCAAATCAAAGTACAGGTATATATAAAATAGGCTCTCCTTATCAAATTAATGGAATTTGGTATACACCAAAGGATGAACCAGGATATATAGAAACAGGCATTGCTTCTTGGTATGGACCAAAATTTAATCAAAAAATTACAGCAAATGGAGAAATATTTGATCAAGATCTAATTAGTGGAGCACACAAAACTTTACCGTTACCAAGCTTAGTAAAAGTTACAAATTTAGAAAATGGAAAAACTTTAAATATAAGAATAAATGATAGAGGGCCATTCGTAGGCGACAGGATAATTGATCTTTCAAAAAAAGCGGCGGAAATTTTAGAATTTAAAGATAAAGGAGTAACTTCTGCAAGAGTAGAACTATTAGAAAGTGGTCCGCACCTATTAAATTATTCATCTAACGAAGTAATTAACAAATCAAGCGTAAAAGTAGAAAACATTACCACACAAAATATAAACTTTATTATCCAATTAGGAGCTTTTTCAGACCCAGCTAATGCAGATAAACTAGCTTATAAGCTAAGACAAGAATTTAAGGAACGGTTTGTTACCCATGTATCAAGGAAAGACGGAAAAACTTTATATAGAGTAAGAACTGATCTTATTACAAATTCTAAGAATGCGGATGAATTAGTAATAAAATTACAAGATAATGGATATATTGTTTACCTTATTTCTGAAGGAGTATGACATAAATGAAATTATGGAAAAATAAAGAATGAAAAATTTTAAAAAAATATTTTTTTATACCGTAGTGCTTTTATATTTTTCAACATGCTCTTATA
>CAYMQD010000103.1:0-4431 GCA_964392475.1 uncultured Alphaproteobacteria bacterium | reverse complement strand
ATTACAATGAAAATGAAAGAAGGTAGTAAATTATTTATATTAGCGCCAATAGCAAGGGGCAAAAAAGGGGAATTTAAAAATGAAATACAAAATTTAATTAAAAATGGTTATCAAAGAGCTATAATAGATGACAATTTATATCTTTTAGAAGATGCACCTAAATTAGATAAAAACTTTAAGCATAATATTGAGGTAGTCGTAGATAGGGTAATTATACGAAAAAGTCTCGAGTCTAGATTGGCTGATAGTTTTGAGAATGGATTAAATCTATCTAATGGAACATTGGTAATACAAGATGCAGAAACAGAAAAAAGAACATTGTTTTCTTCACTTTTTGCATGCCCTGTTTCAGGTTTTACTATAGAGGAAATAGAACCTAGATTATTTTCATTTAATAATCCTTTTGGTGATTGTAGTTTGTGTAATGGTCTAGGAATAAAAGTATTTTTTGATAAAGATTTGGTAATAAATGAATCCCTTAGCTTATTAGAAGGTGCCGTAAAACCCTGGCATAATTCATCAAGTGAATACTATAACCAAGTCTTAAAATCTATATGTAATTTTTTTAATTGTGATATAAAATTACCTTTCTCAAAATTACCAAAAAAAATTAAAAAAATAATTTTATATGGCAGTGGTTCAATAGAAATACCTATAATCATAAATGATACAGATAATGAATATGAAATTACTAAGCCTTTTGAAGGAGTATTACCTAATTTAGAAAATCGTTTTAAAAAAATTAGAGATCCTTGGATAAGGGATGATATGTCTAAATTTCAGACAACAACAACTTGTGACTCTTGCAAAGGATTTAGATTAAAAAATGAGTCACTCGCAGTTAAGATAGATAAATTAAACATAGGGCAAATAAGTGAATTTACAATAATTCAAGCAAGATCTTGGATTAAAAAATTAACAAATTCTCTCAAAGGTCAAAATAAAAAAATAGCTTTCAATTTGTTAAAAGAAATAGATTCTAGACTAAGATTTCTAGAAGATGTGGGCTTAGAATACCTCACTTTATCTAGACATTCTGGAACTCTATCAGGTGGAGAAAGTCAAAGAATTCGTTTAGCATCACAAATAGGATCAAGCTTAACAGGTGTAGTATATGTTCTTGATGAACCATCTATAGGACTCCACCAAAGAGATAATGAACGATTAATTGAAACATTAAAAAATCTAAGAGATAAAGAAAATACTGTTATAGTAATAGAACATGATCAAGATACTATTTTAGCATCAGATCAAATTAAAGATATAGGCCCTGGTGCAGGTCAAAAAGGAGGAAAAGTTATTTTTTCAGGAACGCCAGTAAAAATATTAAAAGATGAATCCAGCATAACTGGAAATTACTTATCAGGTAAAAAAAGTATAGAGTATCCAGAAATTAGACGAAAAAAAGATAATGATAAATTACTGACTATATTCGGAGCAGAGCAAAATAATTTAAAGTCAATAGATGTACAAATACCTCTTGGGGTTTTCACATGTATTACAGGTGTGTCAGGAAGCGGAAAATCAACTCTTATATCTGATACCATTTATCCTATATTAGCTAAAAAAATCTATAAATCTAATTTAATTCCCGGAAAGTATAAATCAATTGATGGAACACAACTTATAGATAAAATAATTCAGATAAATCAATCTCCAATAGGAAGAACTCCAAGATCTAACCCTTCTACTTATACAGGATCTTTCACACCTATAAGAGAATGGTATTCTGAACTTCCAATCTCAAAATCTAGAGGCTATAAAGCAGGCAGGTTTTCTTTTAATGTAAAAGGAGGAAGATGTGAACCATGCCAAGGTGATGGATTAATTAGAATTGAGATGCACTTTTTACCTGACGTTTATGTCACATGCGACGTATGTAATGGACAACGCTATAACAGAGAAACTTTAGAAATTAAATATAAGAAAAAAAGTATTTCTGATATATTAAATATGACCGTTCAGTCTGCAATTGTTTTCTTTGCATCTATACCAAGTATCAAAGAAAAGCTATTAATGCTAGATAAAGTTGGTTTAGGCTATATAAAAGTAGGTCAGTCTGCCAATACTCTTTCTGGAGGAGAATCTCAAAGAGTAAAATTAGCTAAAGAATTATCAAAAAGGCCTACTGGAAAAACCTTGTATATATTGGATGAACCTACTACAGGCTTACATTTTGAAGACGTTAAAAAACTACTGGAAATACTACAAAAATTAGTTACTCATGGCAATACAGTTATAGTAATTGAACATAACCTAGATGTAATAAAGAACTGTGATTGGATTATAGATTTAGGACCTGAAGGAGGTTCTAAAGGAGGAAATATAATTGCTCAAGGATCACCTGAAGCAATTGCAAAATACAAAAACAGCTATACAGGACAGTTTTTAAAAAAGCATTTAAGAAACTATACTAATTAATTTAAATTGGATGAAATATTTTGCTTAATCAAGTACATATCATTGGTGGAGGATTAGCAGGATCTGAAGCGGCGTGGCAACTATCAAAGTTTGGTATACCTTCAACAATTCATGAAATGAGGCCAATACGTACTACAGATGCTCATGTAACCGATAAACTATGTGAATTAGTTTGCTCAAATTCTTTTAGATCAGATAACTATAAAACTAGTGCAATTGGACTGTTGCATGAAGAAATGCGCAAAGCTGACTCATTAATATTTAAAGTTGCAGATCAATGTCGATTGCCAGCAGGAGAAGCATTAGCAGTAGACAGAAATAAATTTTCTGAATCTGTCCAAAACCTCATAGAATTAAATCCCTTAATAAATATAGAACGTAGAGAATTACAAAAATGTATTAATAAAAATTGGAAGTATACTATTATAGCTACAGGACCCCTAACTTCCCCTTCACTCGCAAAAGATATAATTAGTCTAACGGGAAAGAATGGATTATATTTTTTTGATGCAATTGCTCCAATTATATACAAAGACAGTATAGATATGGATATTGCATGGTTTCAATCACGTTATAATAAAATTGGTTCTTTAGGAGATAGAGATTCCTATATTAATTGTCCACTAGACAAAAAAACATATCTATCATTTATTAATAAAATTTTAAATGCAGATACTACTAAATTTCACGAGTGGGAAGCAAAAACACCTTATTTTGAATCTTGTTTACCAATTGAAGTTTTATCATCACGTGGAATTGACACTCTTCGCTTTGGCCCTATGAAACCCGTAGGTTTAATAGATCCTAATAAAAATTTCCAACCTTATGCGGTAGTTCAGTTAAGACAAGATAACTCATTAGCTACTTTATATAATATTGTGGGATTTCAGACTAAAATCAAATATAAATCCCAAGCAAATATTTTTAGAATGATACCAGGTTTAGAGAACGCAAAATTTGCTAGACTTGGAGGAATTCATAGAAATACATATATAAATAGTCCACTTTTATTAGATAAACAATTACGTTTAAATAAAAATAAAAACATACGATTTGCTGGCCAAATAACAGGCGTTGAAGGTTATGTAGAAAGTGCAGCTACTGGTCTTTTAGCTGGGCTTTATTGTTCAGCTGAAATTAAAAATAAGCATATACCCAATCCACCTACAACCACAGCCTTGGTGGCAATATTAAACTATATAACAGACAAAGAAAAAAAGTCTTCTTTCCAACCTATGAATATAAATTTTGGTCTATTCTACACTGAAAATAATTATCTCGATAAAAATGAAAAGAGAAAAGATATATCTACTAAAGCACTTGAAAATATATCTATTTGGCTGAAAAAAATCCAGCAAGTTTTAAAAAGTTAATATACTTCTATATTTTAAACAGCAAGTATTGCTGCAAATGCGTTTCTTTTTTCTAAAAGAAGAACATTCCAGGTTCGGCAGGCAGCCCCAGTTGTCATTATATCTGGATTTATTCCATTTTTAAAAAATTTTTTATTTTTCTCTGGATTTAATTCTTTATAAGTACTTCCCATACCTATCAAATACACATCAAAGTTTAAATTAAATTTATCTAATTTAGATATTTCATTATAACTTATGTCTTCAGGTAATCTAACTTCCCAATTGGACCAACCATCTGGATAAAGAAAAATAGAGCCAGTAACTCTAATTCCTGAAATAGTAAAACCTCCATTTCCATATGAATCAACTAGATTGCTAGATGATATATCTGTCTGTATTTCAGTCTTTTTCCAGCTTTTTTTCATTAGGTCTCAAATTAAAATAATAAAGCAAAGGTGCAGCAATAAAAATAGAGGAATAAGTTCCGACTAAAATCCCCCAAATCATAGCAAAACTAAAGTCACGTATTATTTGACCTCCGATGAAATATAATGCACCTAGAGCTAATATAGTTGTAACCGTGGTATTAACTGTTCTATTTAAAGTTTCATTAATAGATTTATCTAATAGGTCATTTAAAGGTAGTTTTCTATAT
>CAYMQD010000102.1:0-3920 GCA_964392475.1 uncultured Alphaproteobacteria bacterium | reverse complement strand
TTAATTATCGGAAGAGCAAATACATGATTTACACCAATTCGATCTGTTTTAGATCTATTAAAACCTGCTTTATGAAATACAAAACTATTAAATATGATTGCGGATCCAGTAGGGCAGGATACTTGAAAATAATTATTTTTTAAATATTTAGAAGAAGGTAAAGATTCTACTTTATGAGAAGCTGGTAATAATAAGATACTCCCATTCCTTTCATTATAATTATTTAAATTAAAATATACACTTATTGCTATTGGTTTTGAGGTAATGTAATCCTGGTATGGTAAGTCTCTATGCCAGCGTGATTGATGATGTTCAACACCAGGTTTGTTTATAATGGCGTTTTGTAATATTAAATGAAAATTATCACCTAAAATTTTTATTAAAAGATTTTTCACTAATTTAATTTGTATGAGCCTTAAAAAATATTCATCATATGCCATAGGGCATCGACATGTGTTTAGATCTCCGATTCTTTTTAAATCATTTTTGCTAAAATGTCTTGTTTGTTCTTTGTATATCGATTTTATTTTGTTCCTAAATATTGGAATAACATCCTTTTGTAATTGATTTTCAATAATTGTATATCCCTTATTATAAATATCTTCAACATGATAATCTAAATTGTTTGCGATAGAGGCCTTTGATGTTATTCCATATGATTTCATTTGATTTATTTACTGCTTAGGGCTAATTACTATTTCATCACTATTTTTGTTTAAACACCTAGTTTTCTCAGGAACGTATACTCCTTTGGGTTGAGTGTTCTCCATGATGACTGCACCAGCACCAATTAATGATTCTTTTTCAATAATAATAGAATCTCTAATTGAAGCATTGACTCCTATGAAAACATTTTCTTTTAAATGAACATTCCCAGATATAACAACTTGTGATGAAATATAGCAATTGTCTTCTATTATAGTACCATGACCTACATGATTCCCACTCCATAAGATGACATTGTTTTTTATTTTTACAAATGGTTGAATTGTATTGTTTTCTAATATCTAACAATTCTCTCCTATGGGATGGTTGGTCAGGACTGTTGCTTTTCTGCTAATGTATGAAGCAAACTCGTATCCTAAATCTTTAGCTAATTTATATTTTTTTTCTCTGATTTTATTCATCTTATTATAGCCAATTGCAATAAATATTTTATGGGATTGAGGCGGATATAGATCTACAATTTTTTCAAACTCTACAAGTGGTAGGTCACAAAACTTATTTTGTATAACAAACTTTTTATCCGCGGTGAAAGCAACAATTTTGTAATTACTATCATTTTTAAAATAATAATAAGATAGCTTTCCTAATTCCCCAATTCCAAATATTATTAGTTTTTTCATATGATTTTAAATATCGAAATTTTTAGGCATATTTACACTTTGATTATAGAGGAATACAATACCGTCAAATACTGTAATTTTGTGTATTCAAATATTTTCATCAAAGTTCTTCAGCTGATCAATTATATATAAAGGTCTATTTTTAGTCTGATCAAATATTTTTCCAATATAAAGTCCTACTATTCCAAGGCTAATTAAAATTAGTCCAGTAGAAAAAATAATTAAAGTAGAAATACTTGCCCAGCCAGGTAAAAATCCACTTCCAAAAGATTTTATTACAATATAAAAAATTAATAAGAATCCAACAACTGATAGGAAAAAACCTATATAAATGGAATACCATAGAAATTTATTGGAATTTGACACTATGCCATTGATTCCATGGTGAAACAATTTGCTTAAAGAGTATGAAGAAATGCCTCTATGCCTAGAGGAATGCTCTATAGTTATCACAGTTTTAGGGAATCCTAACCAATTTAAAATTAAAATGTAGTGCCTATGGTGGTCTTTTATTTTTAAAAAGGCATCTACAGCTTTTTTGGATAATAAAGAAAGTGTACAGTACCTATTATTTATAGTCTTATCTTGGTTCTCTAATAAAATATTAAATATTTTATTGTAAAATAAATACGCGAGATTTTTTAAATAACTTTGTTTCTTTATAAAAGTCTGGCTTAAAACAACATCAAAGCCTTCATCCTTTTTTTTGATTAAATCATTGATATATTTTGGATCTTCTTGCAAATCACAATCCATAACTACGACATATTCACCCCTTGATTGTTTAAGTCCTGCAGTTATTGCATAGTGTTGTCCAAAATTTCTACTCAGTTTAATACCTTTAACCCGATTATCATTTTTACAATTCTCTTTAATTTTATTCCATGATTGATCTGGACTACCATCTTCTACTAATACGATTTCAAAATCCTTTGTGATTCTTGATACCTCTTTTATTATTCTTTTCACCAATTCATCTATAATCTCTTCAGCTAGGTATACAGGACTCACAACAGATAAATAAGTTTTATTTTCTGTCATCTATTTTAATTCTGAATAGGATTTCATATAATTTTTTGCATTTTCACCAATATTAAATATAAGATCAATAACACTTACCATGTGCTCAAATGGCGGATAGAGTTGTTTGTAATTAGGATATCCATTGTAATCCATCCATTCCACAGTAATCCCTTCATCTTCAAATAAATGCAAATCTAAATATTCCTTGGCACTTGGACCAGACAGGTAAGTATTTGCACCCGCCTGTTTGTGTAAATGAATTAGTTTTTCAGTATTACCTTTTATAGATAAATCATAACCCATTGACCAAGAAATTTTTGTTTTAATGTCTAAAATTTCATTGATTGCAAGAATAAACCGATGGTTTATATCGCTCAAGTACTTTTCTACACAGTCTAAATACAGTTCTTCAAATTGCTCTTTATAATCATTAAATAACTTAGCCTTTGAATAATTGGACTTAATTATACGCCAGTGTTTTTTTGACCAACCCGGATCACTGATAACCGTGTCTTTGATTTTTTGATGGTACTTTCCCTTAACTTCAACAGGAATAGTAAGCCACTTCAAACCATTGTTTGTTTTTATCTTATTCCTATTTCTCCAATCACGTTTAGTATACTGTACGTCATCATAAAGAATAAATTCATCCACCATATTGATCATATCAAAATAACCTTTCCAAGGAATGTAATTAGATTGGACTATTGCAATTTTCTTCATTTTACCACCCACTTCCAGTCCCTTCACCAAATAGATCAATCATTTTATCTCTAATTCTTTTACTCGTATAAATAGCATCCGCCCATCTTAATTGACCTGACCTAGCTTCATTAATATTATATATATTAAATAATTCATAATTATAGTTTTCCAAAAATTCAGCAATCCTATAGTATTTACGATGGTTTTCATAAAGTGGTACTACCTGCCATTCGATATATATTAAAGAAATTTTCCTTCCTTCTAAGAATCTTTTACACCCTTTTAAAATATCTAACTCTGATCCTTGGACATCAAGTTTTAATATATCTATATGCTTGATATTATTTTTAGAACAAAAATCATCAAGCGTGATTGTTTCCACAACAACAGATTTATCATCATTAAACCCCCACAACCTTTGTTTTGGCTTGTGTAGTGAATTCAAGTTTGGAAAATTACTCAAATATAATTTTCTTTTCTCATCCTTACAGCCAATTGCTTTATTAAATATACTTATGTTAGGATCGTCACTAAATCTGTTATTTAGTTGATAATATGAATCAATAAAAGGTTCAAAACAAAATATCTTGTATCCTGGAAAATAGTTTCGGTACAATTTCACTGTATTACCAATATAGGCACCCACATCAAAAATATTACCATTTTTTACATATTTTAATAGTTCCCTTTGATCTTTATAAGCATCTCTTGAATTATTTCTAATGAACCATAATAATTTCTCTTTGGTCTTCCAGAATAAATCTTTTCTAAATATATATCTATGAAAATTGTTTCTTCTATCCATAAACTAGTGCACCATTTAATAATAACCTAACAATGTAAATA
>CAYMQD010000101.1:0-2857 GCA_964392475.1 uncultured Alphaproteobacteria bacterium | reverse complement strand
ACTTCTAGCATGTAATCTTGCTTTTCTTCTATACTTTCCCGCTGCCCTTTCAGATCTATCATCAGGGAATCTAAATCTTTGAGCTTTTCCTCTGTTTTTTTCACCTTACCGGATTCTTTGTTCAACTCATCAACTTTCTCTTGAAAGTTTGAAGCAACCTGTTCCAGGTCACCCTTTATCTGTTTAATATTTACTATCTCATCTTTTGCCTCCTGAACTTCTTTAAACCGGTTTCGCAACTCGATTTCTTGAATGCTCAGTTTCGATGAAATATTATTCATTCGTTTTTCCTGATCATCAATGGCGGCTTTTTCTTTAGCAAGGTCTAATATTTTCTCCTCGAACAGGTTTGTCATGGATTTCAAATCTTCCAATTTCTGATCAACTTTTTCCAGAAAATCGATTTTCTTTGAAACCTTTGCAATTTTTATATTTGCCTCCTCAATAAAGAAATCTAGACCATCGACCTTCTTCTCCATTTTTTCAATCAAAGACTTTCTTTGCATCTGAGTTTCCATTTTCACATCAAGACTTATAACCATGGAGCTAAGGTCATTAATCTTTCTATCTACCTGATCTACCAACTGTTGCTTTCGAATTATTTCATCCATTTGTTGCTTGGTAGATTCATTTAAGACATCAACCTCTTTCAAAGTATCGGAAACCGTATCTATCCTTTTCAAATCCTGATCTAAACGCTGAACTTTTTGCTCGGCCTCTTCTGCCATAACATTTAATCGGCCCATTCTTTCACTGACATCAACAATTGTCTTCATCTCCTCTTTAAGGATCTTCATCTTATTGGTAATGTTATCAATAAGAAATGAATTCAGCTTATTAATTTTTTCTTCGGTTTTTTCTATAACCGATTTCTCATCATAAATTCGGGCAATCTTTGTTTCTATTTCAATAGAAACAGAATCCAACTCACGCAAACGGCCTGTAACGCTTCGAAACATTTCATTTTTAACTGAAATATTTTTCGATTCTATTTTCAGCTCGCCTATCTGCTGCATCAGTTTGTTTAGAGATTCCTCAGTCTCCCGAATCATAGGGTTTTGGCTCAACAACTTTTCATAGTCACCCTGAATTATTGCAAGAACCCGCCTCAGTTCTTCTGTGGCCCTTGTATGGTTTTCTATTGTATTTTTATCTTCCTTGATCTCTTCATATTTAATGTCCAGTTCACCAAGGGTTTCCTTCATCATCCCTATCTTCCCGGTAGCCGTTTTTAACAGACCCTTCATGTCAAGTACTTCTTTAACATGACCGGATATGCTGTCGAGCATATGTTCAAGTCTGTTAACATTATGATCAGCAGTTTTAATCAGCTTAGTTTCTTCACGTATCTTTTTGACCTTCGAATCCATATCCCAAACAAGCACGTTTAAACGCCCAGCATCTTCATTAGCCTTTTCAACAATTACACGCTGCTGGCTCAAGTTTTTGGTCTTTTGATCTATATGCTCATTAAGCAAATGCAAATTATCCAACTCTCTTTTTACGGTATTGTAATTTGAGGAAAGCTCTTTAGAAATCCGTTGAAAATCGCGTATACGAACATCGAAGGCTTTTATCTCTTCGAAACTTTCATTTAATGAGCTTAATTTGCGGAGCGTGTCTGGAACCTGGCTATTCATCCGATCGAAGAATTTTTGTCTCTCATCCAATTCTCCAGATTTCGAATCAAAATACTCTACAAGAAGCTGAAGGTTTTTGCGTTCTTGAGAAGCAAGCTTGACCAATTCCTTAAGCTCTTTAGTATCAAGATTAGAAGGATTATTTGGGCTTTGCCCATCTACGGAACCACGGGGATTTTCAGCACCTGTTTCTTCTGCCATAACGAATGTCCTGTTAAATTATTTGTTCAGAAAAAAAACAAAACGCGCAACATACTATATTTTTATATACTTATGGGCATGCAATGTCAAGTCAAGACGCACAACCAGGAGGTTAGAAGGGTTGCTCGGTTAGCGAGAAACAAGCAATTCTGCAATTTGGACGGCATTTAAAGCTGCGCCTTTTCTTAAATTATCAGAGACCACCCAGAAATTGACTGCCCTTTCCCTGGAAATATCATCTCTAATTCGGCCGACGAACACGCCGTCTTTGCCCTCACCTATAGTGGCTAATGGATATGCATTGTTCTCGGGGTCGTCAACCACACAAACTCCTGTCCGGGAAGCCAAAAGTTCCCTTAAAGCTGAAGCTGTAATAGGTCCTTCGGTTTCCACATTCAACGCTTCTGAATGAGAGTAAATAACAGGGACCCTAACCGTGGTTGGGGACACTTGAATAGAATCATCGCCCATAATTTTGCGCGTCTCATTTACCATTTTCATCTCTTCTTTTGTATACCCATTATCTAAAAATTTATCTATATGAGGCAAACAGTTAAAGGCAATTTGATGAGGGTACACATCAGGTACAACTTCTTCGCCCTTTAAAAACTCAAGGGCTTGATTTTTTAATTCTTCTACGGCCTTTTGTCCTGACCCGGATACCGATTGATATGTGGAGACTACCACACGCTTGATTTTGAATTTGTCATGGATGGGTTTTAAAGCCACCACCATTTGAATCGTAGAGCAATTAGGATTTGCGATAATTCCAGGGTCATTCCCTATCGCGTTAGGGTTTACCTCTGGCACCACCAACGGAATATCGGGCTCCATCCTGAACGCACTACTATTATCGATCACAACGCAATTGGATTTAATCGCTGCTGGAGCAAACTCCCGACTCATCTCTGCTCCAGCTGAAAATAGTGCCATATCTAATCCTAAAAAAGAATCTCGCCGTAATTCTTCAACAATAATTTTTCTACCCTTAAAATCTAATTCGGTTCCAGCTGAAC
>CAYMQD010000100.1:0-3096 GCA_964392475.1 uncultured Alphaproteobacteria bacterium | reverse complement strand
AAAAGGGTAGCAATAATCACAGGGGCCAGTCGTGGTCTAGCGGCAGCAATAGCAATAAAACTATCTCAACAAAATATATCTTTAGCTATTGTATACAAAAGTTCACATGATATGGCCTTAAAAATATGTGGAGAATGTATGAAAAATGGATCTCACGCATTACCTATTCAAGCCGATGTATCTATAGACTCAGAATGTCAAAAAGTAGTTAGAGAAACTATAAATAGGTTAGGTGAAATTAATATACTTATCAATAATGTTGGAAAAACAAAATTTGTTGATTTTAAAGATTTAGACGGTTTGTCAGATAATGATTTTTTAGATATATACAAAACTAATGTAGTAAGTGCTTTTATGATGGTAAGAGCAGCAGTCCCATCAATGAGAAAAACAAAAAATCCAAGAATAGTAAATATTTCATCTGTTGCCGGCGTACTAGGCTTGGGTAGTTCAATAGCGTATGCCGCGTCTAAAGGAGGCTTAAATATGCTTAGCTATTCTCTGGCTAGAGCTCTTGCTCCTGATATTTTGGTAAATACTATTTGCCCTGGATACGTAAAGACTAGCTGGCATGGAAGTCAAAATGAGGTTGAAAAAAAAGCTAAAGATTATGAAAAATCTGTTCCACTAGAAAAATCTGCCAGCCCGGAGGATGTTGCTGAAACTGTTTCTTGGTTTGTAAATAGTCCTCACCTAATAACCGGGGAGACTTTGCTAGTAGATGGAGGACTACACCTCAAACAATAGGTTTTAAATTGACCATAATTATACATTACTAGTTATCCAACCCTCATCATTGCTCCAATGCAGTTCTACATCTCCAGCTGAGAGAACACTTTGAAATTGAAATTTTGAGGAATGATCCCTATAACTTTTCTCTAGTTTGCTAAGAACTGCTTGACTAGGTTTTTTTTCCCAGATTGCCAAGTTTGCTAACTTGTCATCTGATATCTTCACTACGATAACTCGAATTAATTTTTCTTTTTTATAAATTTCTTCGTTTTCTTGTAGCATTTGTTTCATTGCATAAGTCATCAGATTAGGGTTTAAAAACCTAAATTGTCCAACACGTATATACATTTGCAATCCTTTTATAATTAAAATTTATATTTTAATATATTTATATTAGTATGAATTATTATTTATATTTAAATATTATATACACTGCTATACTATTAGATAAGGAAAAATGAATACAACAGAAAAGAAATTTGACGTTATCATTATAGGCGCAGGTATAGCTGGTTTATATATGCTACACAAAATCCAGGCTTATACTGACATGTCAGTACAGGTATTAGAATCTGCTTCAGATATTGGAGGAACTTGGTTTTGGAATAGATATCCAGGCGCCCGTTGTGATGTTGAGAGCATGCAATATTCGTTTGCTTTCTCAAAAGAACTACAACAAGAATGGGAATGGTCTGAGCAGTATGCCACACAACCGGAAATACTTAAATATATCAACCATGTTGCAGATAAATACAATCTCAGAAACAAAATTGCCTTTAACACTAAAGTTTCATCAATAATTTATAATGAAAAAACAGGGTTGTGGAAGATAGAAACTAGGAATGATAACCATCTATTTGCTAAATTTTGTATAATGGCTACTGGTTGCCTTTCTTCCCCTTATACCCCTTCTTTTAAAGGGATAGATACCTTTCAGGGTCCTATATATCATACCGCAAAATGGCCTAAGGACCCGGTAACTTTTTCTAATAAAGTTGTGGGTATTATCGGCACAGGTTCTTCGGCAATCCAATCTATTCCTATCATTGCACAAAAGGCAAAACACCTTTTTGTTTTTCAGAGAACACCACATTACACAGTTCCAGCCAGAAACCGCAAATTAAACTACAAGGTTTTATTGGATAAAAATAGCTTTAGGGACCCTAGAGGATTTGGTTTTGATAAAGATATATCAGTCGAAGAAATTAAGGCTGGCTATGATAAACTACGCGCAAAAGCTATTAGTATGTTTTCGGCCATGGCTTTTCCCTTAAATTCAAAGTCTGCCCTAGAGGTGAGTAGTAAAGAAAGAGAAGAAGAGTATGAAAAAAGATGGGAGCTAGGGGGGGTTCCTTTTATAGGATCTTTCAACGATTTAAATATAAGCAGGAAAGCTAATGAAACCGCTGCAAAATTTGTAAGAAATAAAATAAATAGCATAGTAAAAAATCCTTTAACTGCAAAAACCTTAACACCTAGCTATGCCATAGGATGCAAAAGACTTGCAGTAGATAGTGGGTATTATGAAACCTTCAACCGAAAAAATGTAACATTAGTAGATATTAGTAAAACTCCTATATCTGAAATTACTCCTAGCAAAATTTTAATAGGAAAAAATTCATTTGAACTTGAATCACTAATATTGGCTACTGGTTTCGACGCTATGACTGGTGCATTATTAAATATAAATATAGTAGGTAAAGAAGGATTAACCTTACAAGAAAAATGGGAAAATGGTCCAAAAAGTTATTTAGGATTAGCCATAGAAGGTTTCCCAAATTTATTTACCATAACCGGGCCAGGAAGTCCGTCTGTATTTACCAATATGATTATATCTATCGAACAACATGTTGATTGGATATATGAATGTCTTAAATACATGAAAAAAAATAAAATATCAGAAATTGAAGCTTCTTCTATGGCCGAGAATGATTGGGCTGAATATAATGGTAGTGTAGCTAAGGATCATATTAGGTCTTCCTGTAATTCTTGGTATATGGGCTCTAATATAGAGGGAAAACCAAATATATTTATGCCGTTCATTGGAGGATTTCCAGAATACATTAAAATTTGCAATCAAATAGCCAGTGATGACTATGATGGATTTAGACTAAAATGAAAATATCAAACTCTTTATTCTTTTTTGCTTAAAAGATAGTAATATATTTTTTCTATATCATCGTTTGAAATCTTACCTTGAAATGCACCCATCATAGTACCTCTTCTTCCCATATTTACTATATTTATAAAAGTTTTCTTATTTAATTTCGTTTTAAATAATTTTGGATCTGACTTCAAAGGACATGCGGCACAATTGCTATTAAAAATATTATTACCGATATCATTATCATCAAATTTAATATT
>CAYMQD010000099.1:0-3675 GCA_964392475.1 uncultured Alphaproteobacteria bacterium | reverse complement strand
TGCAAAATCTATTGGGTCAAGCATAAGTGGGGGTACGCCACCATCTCTAGTAATATCTGCAACTATTCTTCTAGCAAATGGAAACATAAGTCTTGCACATTCGATTCGTAGGGTTGGAATAACTGCTTCTTCAGGAAAGTTTTCTAATAAAAATCTACCCGCATAAATTAATTCTAGTAAAAAAATTGTTGATGTTTGTTCTTTAACCTCTACATTTATATGCAACGTAACTTCATGGGCTTGCTCAACTTTGTTAGATCCAATAGAAAACTTTATATTTACCTCTGGTCTTACGTCAGGAGTTAATGATTTTCCATCTCTAGTATTTTCAAAAGAAAGGTCTTTAACATATTGAGATTGAATTAAAAGCCTAGGAGAAGTATTAGTGCTTGGTGATTTAGTGGTTTTATCATTTTGGGACATAATGTTCTTTCTAAACTAGATCAGGTTAATTTATTATAATATCCAATAGTAAATTTAAGTTGATAAAAATTATTTAAGAGATATAGATGATCATTAATATACAAAATATATACTATATAAGTCTAACATATGTTATAGAGTATTTTAGAAACGGAGTGAACGCTGTATTTTGATATTTTAATTTTTGCTGTAATTGCAGGTGCTCTTGGTATGCGCTTATATAAAGCGTTAGGAAGACGCACTAATGGTGTAACTCGACCCCAAAAAGATTCTTCTAATTCTGCCACGACAGTTATTAAAGCCGCTAATAAAGATAAACCTAGTGCTTTTCCTGGTATTGATGACTTCATACAAAAGTATCCTGCATTTAACGAAGATCACTTTTTATCAGGAGCAAAAAATGCTTTTAAATTAATAATTAGAGCGTTTTCAGAAAGTGATTTAAATACTTTAAAACCGTTGCTTTCAGAAGAAGTCTATAATGAGTTTAAAACAGTAATAGATGAGCGAAACAAAAGGGAAGACGTTTGTTTTTCTAAGTTTGTTGGAGATATAGATGTATCTATCGTAGATGCATTGGTTCAGGAAAATGAATATAAAATTACATTAGAATTTAGATCGAAACAAATTAATACCACTCATGATAAAGATAGAAATTTAATTGACGGTAATCCTGATATAGCTTTTGATTCATTAGATATATGGAGCTTTTGTAAAAAAATAGGGTCAACTAATGAAAATTGGTATTTAGTTGAAACTAGAGAGGGTGATTTTTAAGAATCAAACAAATTGATGAGATTATATTTTTTTGGTTTTTGTTCCGCAATATGTTTTCTAGTATTAGTTTTAAAGATATACCCAAATTTGATTAATTTTGTTTATGATGTTTTTCCTCTAAGAGAAAGCTCCACACCTTCTGTTTCTCTTGAAAAATCAAGCTGGTCTAAAATAACATTAAATGAAAATATTTCGGCCAAGGATTTTTTACTAACACTGTCTTCGTCATGTAATATCTTGTTACAGAAAAAATCAGGCATAATAGCAATAGATTCTAAATATTGGATACCTATATGCGATAGGGCAAATAAATCTAAAAATTTTAATGAGATAGAAGCTATACAAATCATTCATCAATATTTAATTCCTATTAGTATAAAGATTAATGGGAGTGATGAAGGCTTGGCAACGGGTTATTTTGAAATAGAACTTAGTGGTAGAGATTCTTACTTTCCGGGATATGTTCCCATATATATGAAACCTAGTAATATTATAGATGTTGATTTATCTGAGTTTGATAAAGAGTTAGTCAATAGAACTATATCTGGCCAAATTGTAGGAAAAAGACTTAGGCCGTTACCTGCTCGTAAGGAAATAAATGAAGGAATATATGAAGGAAAAAATCTAGAGATAGCTTGGATAAAAGACGAAATAGAAGTGTTTTTTTTACATATTCAAGGATCAGGGCGCTTAAAATTTCCTGATGGAACTATAGTTCGAATCGCTTATTCAGGAAGTAATGGCCATAAATATAAATCTATTGGGCGCGAAATGGTTTCATTGGGACTTATAGATAAAAAAGACCTATCTATGCAAAGTATTAAAAGATGGCTTAAAGAAAATCCTGATGCAGTAAAAGATATTTTAGAAAAGAATCCCAGATACATCTTTTTTAAAAAAATAGATATACAAATAGGACCAATAGGTGCTGCCTCTGTTGCTCTAAAAGCAGATAATAGTGTGGCTGTTGATACAAAATATTATCCTATGGGGTTACCTTTTTTTGTAAAAACGCATAGTGGAAACTCTTATTTGTTAGTGGCCCAGGATGTAGGATCTGCCATTCGAGGACCATTGAGATTAGATATATTTATGGGATCTGGAGAAATTGCAGGATTAAAAGCAGGAAAAATGGCAGAAAACATAAAAATTTGGGCTCTTATTCCACATGAAGCACTTAAAAGCTTGAAATTATCCCAAAACTCCCTTTAATATGTATGTATATATTGTTAAAGGGAGAAAATTAATGACTAAATTTTATTTTGCTATCGTATCTTTGATAGCTTTTTTGTTTAGTAGCACAGCTATGGCTGACGGTCACTGTGCTAAATACAGTGATCTACAAGGAAAAGCTTGGGTAGATGGAGACTGCATGGAAACACCGCTTGGAGAAAAGTGGTGGCCAAATCCTCTATGGGGAGAAGGTGATCAAGCAGGCTCAACTAACTGGTATAAAAAGCCAGAAGTTGTAAAAAGAGCTTTAGCTATGGTTAAACAAGGTAAAACTATGCAACTAGGACATCCATATACAGCGGATCAACCTATGTTTGGTGCTCGTAAATTTGTTTTACGTATCCCAGGAACACCTACAGGAGGTGCCTTTGGTCCGAATAAGATTATGTGGAATGATGAATTTCTTGCTACAGAAATCGGGCAGGCTGGAACTCAATTTGATGGTCTTGGTCATATAGGTGTGCAGGTAGGAGCCGAAGGTGATAAAACTGAAATGAGATGGTATAATGGTTTTACTGCACAAGAAATGGGTGGAGCCTACGGTTTACAAAAACTAGGTACTGAACATTTGCATCCTATTATAGCTCGTGGTGTTCTTTTGGATATAGCTGCAGTTCGTGGCGTTGATGTTATGGAGGTT
Organism: uncultured Alphaproteobacteria bacterium; assembly: GCA_964392475.1. Lineage (GTDB taxonomy): Bacteria > Pseudomonadota > Alphaproteobacteria > TMED109 > TMED109 > CAYMQD01. The sequence goes on along the minus strand of CAYMQD010000099.1, from coordinate 602 downwards.
GGTGATATTATCACAATGGACGATGTTAAGGCCGCACTAAAGAAACAAGGAATGTCAGGATATAAAATGATGCCTGGCGATGCAATTTTATTTCATACAGGTTGGGATGAATATTGGATAAAAGATAATGCTAAATACAATAGTGGCTGTCCAGGAATAGGTATGGAAGTTGCACGTTGGATTGCAGGTGGACAAGCTGGGGTTACAGGCTTTGATACTTGGCCAGGTGATGGTATACCAAACCCAGATCCAGATTGTGTATTTTGTGTACACCAGTTTTTACAAACAAGACATGGGATTATTAACCAGGAAAATTTAAATACTAGTAAATTAGTAGATGCCGGTGTTTATGAGTTTGCTTATGTGTATAATCCTGTTCCAATAGTTGGTGCGACAGGATCTATTGGGCACCCAACAGCTATGTGGTGATCTTTTAGTTTGGTAAAACTTTATAGAACACTTTAGAATTGAGGGCATATAATTATGCCCTCTTTTTTTAACAATTTAAAACTCAGATAATAATAAAGAGAATTCTTTATGTATGAAAATAAAAATGAAGTAGCCCTTTTTGTAACCTGTTTGGTAGATGTATTTCGACCTTC
>CAYMQD010000098.1:0-5234 GCA_964392475.1 uncultured Alphaproteobacteria bacterium | reverse complement strand
CCTGATATTTCATCAGGATTTTCTACTTTAAAAATTGATGTTTCGTTTTCATTTGTAAAATTAAAAATATCAGGTAAATAATATTCTTTTTGTATGTTGTCATTTTTAATAAGCGGAATTTTTTCAATTATTAATTTTGATGAAAGAACATATATCCCAGAATTAATTTCTTTAACTTTTCGTTCTTGATTTGTTGCATCCTTATGCTCTACTATCTTTATTAATTGATTATTATTATTTTTAATAACTCTTCCATAACCCTCTGGATTTAATAACTCTGCAGATATTAAGGATGCTAATGCTTGCTCTTTATTATGTTTATTAATAAAAGTATTTAAGGTGTTTATTTTTATAAGTGGAACATCACCAGATAAAATAAGAACGTTCCCATCAAAATCATTTAATGAGGGAATACATGATTTTATTGCATCTGCAGTTCCATGTTGATTAACTTGCTCAACAAACACAACTTTTTCATGCTTAAGAGATTCTATTATAAGTTCTTTTTTATATCCAACAACAATAATAATTTTATATGGATTTAATTTTTTCGCAATATCAGTGACATGCATTAACATAGGTTTATTATTAATATGATGTAACACTTTAGGGAGATTAGATTTCATCCTAGTCCCTTTGCCAGCAGCTAAAATAATAACAATAGTTTCTTTATTCATATAATTCTATGATTCCACCACCAGCTAACTTATTATTTATATAAAAAACAATAGATTGACCAGGCGTAATTGCTAATTGCGGTTCATTAAAATTTACAATCATTTTATTACCAATTTCATCAATTGTCGCATTAGATTTTGTCCCATTATATCTAATTTGCGTTGATACTTCAAATGGGAATTCAGGCTTTTTTATCAACCAATTTATATCTTTAACTTTACATATATTATTATATAAATGATTTTTTTCTGTAACAGTAATAGTATTGTCTTTTGGATTAATCTTTTGAACATATAAAGGTTTAGAATTTGTTACTCCAATACCCTTCCTTTGTCCTATCGTGTAATTAATATATCCAGGGTTATCCCCTAACACTTCCCCATTACTACCTAAAGTTTGGCCTTTATTAATATGCTCTGTTTTATCTGTAGCATATTCTTTAATAAATCGTTTATAATTATTATCTGCAATAAAACAAATTTCCATACTTTCTGGTTCTTCTGCTGTTTCTAATTTATAATCCCTTGCAATTTGTCGAACTTCTTCTTTTGTTAATGCTCCTAATGGTAGAATAGTTTTAGCTAATGTTTCTTTTGGGATTCCCCAAAGTACATAAGACTGATCTTTTTTAGGATCTTTCCCCTGCTTAATTATATATTCATTATTTTCTTTTTCTATAATAGCATAGTGCCCTGTAGCGATATACTTTGCTCCAAGAATTTCTGCTTGCTCAATAAAGGTATCCCACTTAATAAATGAGTTACATCTAACACATGGGTTAGGTGTTTTCCCCTTAATATATTCATCAACAAAATTATCAACTACATTTTCTTTAAAACTATCAGTAAAATCTATAGTATAGTGAGGAACTCCCATTCTTTCACATACTAATTTTGCCTTATTAATAGAACTTACAGCACAGCAATTATTATCCTGTAAATTATTTCCACCCATTGTTTTATATTCCCACAATTTCATTGTAATCCCAATAGCTTCATATCCCATCTCAATAATTTTAAGTAGGGTTACGGAGCTATCTACACCACCTGACATTGCTACTAGTACTTTATCCTTCATTTTTCAATCTCTTAATGATTTTTGATAAACAAGATGTTAAATAATCAATATTATCCTTACTGACCATTTTTCCAAAAGAAATTCTAACACTTGATTGTGCTTCATCTTTTTGCATCCCAATTTCTAATAATGCTAAAGGAGCCTTAGCAGAACCTGATGTGCAGGCAGAGCCGTATGAAATTGCTATATTCATCATATCTAAATTCATTAATAAAGAATGCCCATCAACATCAAAAAAAGTAATATTGATTATTCCAGGTATTCTATTTTCCCCATTTATTCTATGATTAATATTATATTCTTTTAATTTTTCAAAGAAATAGCATTCAAGATTTAAAATATGTTCTTTATTGATTTGATAATTGTCATTTGCGATTTCTAATGCTAAACTCATTCCAGCAATATGGCTAATATTTTCAGTCCCTGCTCGTATTCCACTTTCTTGACCACCACCACTTATTAGAGCTGGGACATTATGAATTTTTTTTATATATAAAACTCCAATTCCTTTTGGCCCATAGAATTTATGTGCACCTATACTTAGAAAATCAATATCTGATTTTGAAAGGTCAATTTTTTCTTTACCAATAAATTGTACTGCATCAGAATGAAATAGTATATTATGATCTTTTGAAATTTGACTAATCTCTTTTATTGGATTAGTTGAGCCCAGTTCATTATTAACATACATAATTGAAATCAATTTAGTATTATCTTTGATAGCATTTTTTATGCAATTTGAATTTATGGTTCCATTTTTATTTGGTTTAACTAAGCTCACTTCGATATTTTTTTTATTCAGTTCTTCAATTAAACCTAAAATTGATGGATGCTCATAAGAACTTGTTATAAAATGATCCCCAGTTTTTAAAATCCCCTTTAAAATAATATTATTAGATTCTGAACCTCCAGATGTAAAATAAATTTCAGAAGAATTACAATTTAATATTTCAGAAATTGTTATCCTTGAACGTTCAATAAGATTATGAGATTTTTGTCCTATAGCATGAATACTAGATGGATTCCCAAAATATTCTTGATTGATTTCATGCATTAGATTAATAACATTTTTATCTATTGGTGTTGTTGCAGCTACATCAAAATATAAATGTGTATTTTCCATTAAAAATTAATAGATAATCCTTGGAATGCAGCAGTAGTATTAATGAATTTCTTCTTTGCATTTGTTTCATTTTCCAAGACTTGCTCATCATTGTAGTCTGGGCAATGATGGAATAAAATAAGTTGTTTTGATTTTGATGGAATCGCAACATCAACAGCCTGTTTCCAACTACTATGACCCCATCATTTATAGTTTGATAAATCATTAATAGAAAAATGTGAGTCATGAATTAAAATATCTGATTCTTTTGAAATATTAATTACATTTTGATTTAATGATCCTAAGGGGTGCTCACAATCTGTTATATAAACAATTGCCTTATTTGAATTTTCTATTCTAAATGAATTTGTTCCATTTGGATGAGGGTGAAGTGAATACAATATTTTAGTATTATTTATATTAACACAATTTAATTCATTTGAAGTTTCATCCATCTCAATAAAATTGATTGAGGCATTGTACATTTCATTATCAACCGGCCAGAAATTTTTATTAATTAAAACATCTTTAAGCATACTAATAGGAGTTGCTTTATTATATCCATAAATATTAATTGTATAATCTTTGTTATAAAGAGGAGCAAAAGAAAAGAACCCCATAATATGATCCCAATGATAATGACTTAAGAAAATATTGATAGTGTTTGAATATGACTTATCATTAAGAATATGTTGCCCAAGATTTTTTATTCCAGTCCCCATATCAAGAATGATGCTATCATTTTTATCTGTTCTAATTTCAACGCAAGATGTTTCACCTCCATATTTCATTTTATCACTATCAGGCGTTGGACATGAACCCCTTACTCCCCAAAATTTTATGTATTCTTTTTTCATTTTATTTTTTTAAATATTAAGTAGATAATTTCTTTAGCCTTACCTAATATATAATATAAAGTATATGTAAGAAAAATCTAACTAAAGTTACATGAATATGGATAAAAATTCAGATAAATTATATATTATTTTAGCGGGTATATTTATAGCCTCATTAGTTTCATGTAATTTGATTTTTCAAAAATTTTTTCAATTTGATATTTGGGTGCCTTTTATTGGTAAATATACCTTTGAGCAATCTGTTGGATTGCTACCGTATCCTGTAACATTTTTAGTTACTGATATTATTTCTGAAGTATATGGGCAAAAAAAAGCAAATCAAGTTGTTACAGCAGGTTTATTCGCAAGCTTATTTATGCTTGTTATTATTTCAGTCTCAGCTTTATTACCCGCAACCTTATGGTCTCCTGTTAATGATAGTACATTTAATCAAGTATTTGGTTTGTCAGGAGCAGCTGTATTTGCGTCAATGATGGCATATTTAATTGCTCAATATATTGATGTTAGAGTATTCCATTTTTGGAAACGCTTAACACATGGGAAGCACTTATGGCTTAGAAATAATGCTTCAACTATATTTTCTCAATTTATTGATACATTTGCAGTATTGTTTTTACTCTGCTTTCTAAATGTGATAGGTTGGGATAAATTTCTTATCTTGCTTATGAATGGATTTTTATTCAAAGTTTTTTTTGCCGCGTTTGATACGCCTATAGCTTATGGTGTAATCTATCTTATAAGAAAAAAATTCGGGTTAAAATTTGGCGAGGAAGTTTCTTCTAGTTAGTTTAAAATAATATTAATTATAGCATAGATATCAAGAATATCTATATCCCCATTAGTATTTAAATCTAATTTATGTCTTTCAAAAAGGTTAGGGTTTGGAGAATGATTATAAAGGATATAATTAACTAAACTCATAGCATCAAGTATATCTACAATATTATCAAGATTAGTGTCTCCCTTTATTAAGTTAATTGTAAAATCCCAATCACTTTTTCTAACTCTATAGGTATAATACTCAGTAGGATATTCTAGTTGAAATATAACATTTTTATCATAATCAACTTCTGTAATTAAAGCTCCTATATTCATAATATTAGTTTCAAAGAAAAATCCCCAGTTAATTAAAGTATTGTTATTAGGAAGCCTTTGAACACTGCCCATTGCCATTGCAACAATACTATCAGGATGAGCATATTCCCAAATAAGAGTTGCTGTTTTATTTATTTCATCTATTTCATATTCTAAAGCTCTAGATAGCATAGGCTCATGATCTGTCCCATTATCAAATAATGTTATATTTCCATTTTCAATTCTTCTAACATCATGTTGTTTACTAAATCCATTTAAATGATCATCAATAAATGTAAATTCATTTAAAGGCCCACCCATAATCCATATAACCTCACCACTCACTCTATTTAATTTAATAACTTCATTGCTGGTCCTATTTGAGATTAAGAGATTATTATCATTATCAATTTCAATACTATTTCCATGCATCCAATTTCTATATG
>CAYMQD010000097.1:0-3885 GCA_964392475.1 uncultured Alphaproteobacteria bacterium | reverse complement strand
TTAAATTTGCCTCCCGAAAAAATTACGCCATCGTTATCCAAATGGATTCAGATGGCCAACACGACCCTAAGAACGTTCAGGAACTCATCAATGAAGTACAAAAAGAAAATGTAGATGTAGTAATCGGTTAGCGATTTTTGGAAAGCAGTAATTACAAAACATCTTGGGCCAGGCATGCCGCTATATTTATTTTTGGTAAGATTGCATCACTGTTTTGCCGGCCAAAAGTAACCGAACCGACTTCAGTCTTTCAAGCACTTAAGGGAAAAGCTATCCATTTTGCAGCAAGTGATCATTATCCACCGGACTATCCAGATGCTGACTTTATAATTCTGATGCATCGTTATGGTCTGAAGGTTAAAGAAATTCCTGTGACCATGCATGCCAGTCCCGAAAAAGAGTCTATGCACCATGGGCACAAAACCATATATTATATATTTAAAATGTTCCTTTCCATTTTCGTTACTATTTTAAGAAACGTATCCAAGGGGTAAAACCATGCCACCAAAAATTCAAATAATATCTATTTTGATCTGTATTTTTCTTGTAGCGTACGTTTTTGAATTGGTAAGAAGAAAGCATTTGAGCGAGGAGTATTCTATGGGTTGGCTAATTACGGGAACTTCCATGCTCGCACTTTCAGTATCTGAAGGTTTATTAAAGTGGGTGTCCGAATTAGTGGGGGCCACTTTATTCACTTCTACATTGTTTTTTTTCGGGTTGCTTTTTCTCATGGTCATTTGTCTCCACTTTTCCATTCGAATTTCTGCCTTAACCAACCAGGTTCGCAAATTGACACAAAGTATTGGTATTTTGGATCTTGAAAAAAAAACCTTGGAAAGGCGAATCAAATCCTCTACCTGGCCGTCTGACTCCTCCAACCTGGAGAAAATTTGAAAGTTTTACGTACTATAGAAAGTTTTTTACCTTATATTTGCGGCCCCATTAATCAGGCTTTTCAAATATCAAATCGTCTGGAGGCAAAAGGAGTTTCATCTCCCATATACACAACGTTTTCAGATGTGTCCTCTAGTCTTCCTAAGATCGAAAAAATTGAAAGAGTCTCCATTCATCGATTCAAAACTCAAGTCAAAGTAATGCGCTACCTGATTAGCGCAGGAATGCTAACGCATTTAAAAAATTTTGATATTTTGCACAGCCACAACTACAGGAATTTTCAAACAGACACCGGTTTTTTTTTGCTTTAATTAAAAATAAGCCTTTCGTTTTAAATACACACGGCTCCCTCTTGGGTTTTAAAAACTACCTTCCATCTACAGCACAAAAAATTCCCTACTATCTGTACGATGCCATAACCTTAAAAGCATCTGCTAAAAGAGCCCAAGCTATTATAATTTCTTCACCATTGGAATATGAGGATGCATTGGAATTTGGGATATCAAAAGATAAAATCCATGTAATACCGATGGGAATCGATATCGAAGACATTAAGCAAGAAAATTTTTTATCAAACAAATTGCAACTATTATTTGTTGGACGAATAGCCCGGGTTAGGAGAGTTGAGTTAATACTTCAAGCTGTTAGCCAATTGCGCATTCCATTTCACCTCACAATTGCCGGAAGTGAAGAAAAAACAAGTAGCGTGACCCGAGCGGGCTATCTGGATGAACTGAAGCAATTCACCAAACAATTAAATCTTGAAAGCAAGGTGTCGTTTCTAGGGAAAAAAACTTCTTTAGAATTAAAAACTATTTATCAATCCTCTGATATCTTTATTTATCCTTCCCTTTATGAAAATTTTGGCCAACCTCTTATTGAAGCTGGAGCCAACGGTTTGCCATTAATATCAACTCCAGTTGGAGTTGCTCGCGATTTAGTTATTGATGGAGAAACTGGATACCTAGTAAACGGGAAACCTGAAGAAATAAAAGATCGGATAGAATTATTGCAAGACATACGGCCTAGAATGTTAATGGGCCAACGAATTCAAAATGAGATAAAAAATAAGTTTAATTGGAACAACATTATTGCTCAGTACATGAATCTCTATGAATCATTATAATATTACTTTCCAAATACTCTTAGTAGCCCGGAATGATTTTATCCCAATTTAATAGCCAAGATGAGTAATTTTTTGTCAGATTAAAGTATTTTTCATAAAAACAGTATTTAGTTTTTTAATATTTTACCGAAAAGCTTATTGTGGAACTTCTTCTTAACATTTAAATTAAAAATGGTATTTCCTAGAAGGTTTTCATAAATTTGAAATCATAGTCTAGTTTAACCAAATTTTTTATTGCTTATGTCTGAGTCTTTTGATTCATTTTCCAAAAATTACAATATAGTTGTGAATGATTCTATTCGCCACACTGGCTACGACACTGAAAGTCTGGTTTCCGCTAAACTCCAAAAATTAGCAAACACTTTTCCGGACTTGACTGACAAAAAGTTCCGTTTGCTTGATTTTGGATGTGGGGTGGGAAACCTCTATGGTGGTATTGAAAAATTTTTTCCAAACGCTGTTTATACTGGAGTTGATCCCTCAATAAATTCTATTAAAAATGCTCGATTGCGGTTCCAAGTAAATAATGCCTTTCAGAGATATGAATGCCAAGAGTGGACGTCATTAAAATATGATCTTATTTTTTCCGGGGGTGTTTTTCACCATATTCCTCAGAAAGAGCATTCTAAGGTTATCGAAAAACTTTTTTCTCTTTTAAATCAAAATGGAAGGTTGGTAATTTGGGAGCACAATCCTCTCAATCCAATTACTCAAAAAATAATCAAGGATTGCCCAATTGATAAAGGTGCAGTTCTAGTTTCTTCCAAAAATATTAAAAAGCTTTTTGAAGGAGTTTCATTTTCCAAAATTAATGTTTCATACACAGCGTTTTTCCCAAAATTTTTATCCCCTCTAAATCACCTTGAGCCTTTATTGGAATGGTTACCTCTAGGAGGTCAATATTTTGTTACAGGCCAAAAATACTAGGGTTTCTCAGATTGAGAAAACCTGAGCCCCTCCTCAATTTTTTTTGGGTTATAAGGAATTACGTTTTGAGTACCAAAAATCTTAAAATCTTTTTTACATAAAAGCCTAGGAATTTGATCAGGAAAGAGAAAATTTAAATTTAAGGCAGATAATAAGGAAATGTGGAGCCTGGCAAACCATCTAGGTAGGTGTATTTTTTTTCGCTTAAATTTATGGAATTGGGAAAGCCTATCAATTACTTCATTCATTGTCATTTCTTCAGGTCCACATAAATTCAAAGTAATATTCTTTAGTGAATCTTTCTTAAAAATTTCTACAATGGCCTGCACTATATCATCAACGTATACCGGGCTAAGAAAGTGGGATCCATCTCCAATAACTGGAATAACTGGGAATTTTTTTACCCAGGAAATTAATTTACCAATACCTTCGTCCATTTCCGGCCCATAAATTTCTGAAGGTCTGAGGACGACCCAATCCAGATTCGAACTCTTTACCTTTTCTTCCCCCCTTAACTTACTCACGCCATATTCACCACCCATTTCTGTTGCAGCAGCTGAACTGATATAAATGAAACGCGTTACATTATTTTTCTGACATGCGGTCAGCAACTTTTCAGTACCCTTTTCATTTACTTCAAAATACCCTTTTATAGAACTGGAACGGGGCAAAGCCGCCAGATGAATCACCACATCTATTCCGGAACAAACCTGGAACAGGCTTTCTGCATCTTGAACATTTGCTCTAAAGGTTTGGCAGTTGTCCCTTTTCACAGGAGTATGATGTTCAAGGAGCCGGATTGAGACATTTTCTATTTTAAGTAATTCAGCTGTCAAGTTTTTACCGAGGATACTTGAAGCCCCGGTGATAAAAAGTTTCATTCAAACACCCGTTATTTTCTGGCAATGAACTCTTTAATACGAAAAGTAAGAAGG
>CAYMQD010000096.1:0-3320 GCA_964392475.1 uncultured Alphaproteobacteria bacterium | reverse complement strand
TATCAAACTATTGATAACGGTCCTTGTATTGCCAGTGATCGCACGTTGGGCACGATGGAGCACACTTTTACGCTATCGGCGGGCAGTCGGGTTGTGGGTATTTGCGTACGCTTCAGCACACTTCCTGAGTTTCCTTACGTTTTTATTAGGTTGGGACATCACTCGTCTTGCCGAAGAGGTGGCCGAGCGACCCTACGTACTGGTGGGGTTCTGTGGTTGGCTTATTTTGTTGCCTATGGCGATAACGTCGACTCGGCAGTGGATGCGTCGCCTGTGCAGATCGTGGAAACGCTTGCACACGATGGTTTACGCGGTACTGGGACTCGCCGCTGTACACTATCTGCTCATGATTCGCAGCGACTGGGCCTGGCCAGCGACGTACGCCGTGTGTGCCGTAATACTGCTTGTGATGCGGTTCGCCCAGCGCCGGCGAGTGATCGTTAGGCCCAACTGATATACCAAAAGTTATGTGAAATATATCAAAAGATAAAAAATTCTTATGCGATAAACTAGAATATTTGAATAGGCACCAGCACACTTTCAAGGTATCTTGGCGGGGCTGGATAATTTCTCCTTTAGTAACCTGTAGCCCTGCGCACGCCCCCCTTTTATTGTGCGCAGGGTTTTTTTTCTGGGTTGGAACTGTAGCTACATATGTTGACCTAACGGTAAATAGGTATGGCTGACCGAGCGTCAGGATGTTTTAATTTCAGTCGTTTAGTGTTCTAGCCTTTAGCGTCGATTCAATATAGTCCATTCGCTGGTTTACACTGGCTTCGGCTGCTGCTGCGTCGCTCTGTTCCAGAGCTCGGGCAAGTTCTGCCCGGATGCGGGCGAAGATTGGTATATCGGCGTGTTTCTGAAAATGGCTATAGCGAAGTCTGCGATTTTCCCCCGCAAGAAGTCTCATCGCGCGATCAGCGTATTCATTGTGGGAGGCATCGCAAAGGAGGTCGAACATTGTTTTGTCTAACTGCATGATCGAGTCTAGATCTGGATTTAGGGCAACCTCATCGTAAGCAACTGCCATGTCAGAAAAAGACTTTTTCTGTTCCGAGGTGGATCTGACAGCAGCAGTTCTCACAATGAATGCTAGCAAAGTACGGTTCAACTCGACACGTTGAAACTGGTCTTCGTAGGCCACGTTGGTAATCTTGATGCCTTTACGAGGGCGGATTTCAACCAGTCCTTCTCCGGAGAGTTGTTGCAGTGCCTCACGAACAGGAGTACGACCAATTCCAATCAATTGCTGTAAATTATTTTCGCTGTGTGTTGATCAGGGTTTAAGAATCAGCGTCACAATCATCTCTTCAAGGCTTTCATAGGCAAGATTTGTTAGGCTGTCTCGAGCCTTCGAAAGTGAAGTGACGGTGTTGCTCATCGATGACAACCTGAATTTGTCTGCAGCGTCTAGGTTGATTAGGCGTTAACTAGAGTTGCCCGAGTGAACTCCTCGAGGTAATCCATTAGTGAGTCAACCGCAAGGCTTGCTGTTTTTGGGTCACCTTGAGCTACTTCACGGGCAAGGTTAGCATTTAAGGAATAGCACAATGGTATATCGGCGGCGGTCTTGAAATGAACGAACCAGAATCGCCTGGAAAGCCCGATAATTAGACCCATCGCCCGCTTCAGATATTCGTTGTGAGCTGCTTGTCCCATCAACTGGTTGAGTACGTAGTGTTGCCGTAAGAAATGGATGTCGCTCCGTGGCGCGGTTTCGTCGTCCATCACTGTGGCAATATCCAAAAGTGCCAAACGTTCTTCCTGTGTAGCTCTCAATACACCTGATTTAGCCAGCAATTTCTCCAAATCTCGTCTTAGCTCCAACATCAGCATTTGTTTGGCAGGGTTAAGGTCGGTTACTTCTAGGCCTTTACGCGGCATAATCCTGACTAGTCCTTCGCGCTCCAGCCTCTGCAGTGCTTCTCGGATGGGTGTTCGACCAATTGATAGTTGCGCGACAAGGGTCGCTTCCGACAAGATTGCCCCAGGTTCTAGCTCCGCTGTAACAATCAGTTCTTCAAGTTGTTCATATGCAATTGTTGTTAGACTTTTTCGTTCGCTTAAGTGAGATTTTATGTTTGTGATTACCATAGTTGTTGCCCTGGAAATTCAATCAGATTAGTGAGTAATTGGTTGTTAGGCCTCTAGTAAATGCTCAATGGAAGATCATAACGATGACTAAAAATTTCTTCGTATTCATATTTCAGTAATATACGTAGAATATATTTTAATTATATGCCAAGAATCATAACGGCTAGAGATGTACGCACTGTTCTAGAGACGCCGTCGGTGCGTGTACAAACGGCTTATTATTGGTTTACCCAAGACCCGGGCAGTTGCCCATAATGCCCAGTTCGCCGATTTACCAAATCACAGCACAGTTTCAGCAAGTGCTGGACCTTTTGAGCGTGGGAACGCCTGCGGTGGTGTTTGTAACTGGTTCAGCTGGTACGGGCAAATCTACTCTGATCGAGGTCATGCGTGCTGAATTGGACCGACGTCTGGTCGTTCTGGCGCCAACTGGTGTGGCAGCGCTTAATGTTCGCGGACAGACCATTCACTCGTTTTTTCAGTTGCCACCAGGGCCACAACCCAAAGCCAAAAAAGTTGTCGGTCCGGCTAGTTATGTTATCGCACAAATGGATATTTTTGTTATCGATGAAGTCTCCATGGTGCGTGCTGACTTACTGGATGCGGTCGACGAAGCATTGCGCTTAAACACGAAGAAAAAATCAGCACGTTTCGGTGGTAAAACGGTGGTCCTGGTTGGAGACATGCATCAATTGCCACCCGTCATCGCCGGTAGCGAGGAACGGCAGCTGTTTCAAGAGGTTTACGAATCGCCTTACTTTTTTAGTGCCGATTGTCTTAAGCGTGATCCTCTGACATGTGTAACGCTGACCGAATCTTTTCGCCAATCCGACGAGAAATTCATTCAACTGCTGGACAACATTCGGTTAGGTCAGAATCTTGAACATACCGTCGAAGCTCTGAATGCTTCTATAGGTGACAGAATAAGTGACGCAGAAAATCGACTGGTTCTGACAGCTGTTAATAAGCGAGCGCGCCAGTTCAAAGAACAGCAACTTGACCGTCTGACAGGAAGTGAATGGCTCTACAGTGCCGAGCTCAATGGGGATTGGTTGGAGAATGAAACCCAGTTGCCCTCACCAACTCAGCTTCGCCTTAAGGTCGACGCTCAGGTCATGTTCACAAAAAACGGTCCTGACTGGGTAAACGGTACTCTCGGCAGAGTGGTCGACCTGGATCACGAATCTATTGAGGTCGAGCTTTTATCAGACACAGGCTCGGGTGCG
>CAYMQD010000095.1:0-4855 GCA_964392475.1 uncultured Alphaproteobacteria bacterium | reverse complement strand
GTGTGGTGTGGGAGTATATGATGCTTATCTGGTCAAAAAAGTTTGGATGGTTAATCCCTGCCCGCTTCTTTTCATTTGGTCTTGTGGGATTATCAGGTCTTGCAGTCCATATCATTTCTCTTCAATTATTAGCACATTTGTTAAATATAAGTTTTATAATTTCACAATGTTTAGCTACATTTATTGCAATGACTAGTAACTTTTTTTTAAATAACTCCTTAACATACTTTGATTATAGGATTAGTGGGTTATATCAAACTTTGAAAGGTTTAATGCGTTTTTATATTACTTGTGGAATTGGAACACTGGCAAATTTGGGTTTTGCAAAGGGCTTGTATGAAGGTGCATTTCTTTGGGGAGAGGGCAAAATAATGATTGCAGGAATATCTGGTGCAATTATTGGGGCAGTATGGAATTTTGCTCTTTCTTGTTTTATTACATGGAAAGTTAGATAATATTTTAAATATTATTTTTGACTTGTAAGTTCTAAAAATAGTTTTTCAAGGCTAGAATCTATAGTAGACAGATCTTTAACTTTGAGTCCATTCTTAGATAGTGTATCTAAAAGTTCTATAGTTTTTGTTAAACTCGGTCTATAAGAAATTTTAACTGTATTTGGGTTGATTAACTTAAATCCTTTTTTAGATAAGTCAGCTGGTATTTTTCTAATATTATTTTCAAGTGTTATCAAAAGTTCTTTGCGATCTAAGGCACGAACCATTTCCTTTGTTTTTCCTGTCGAAATCAGTTTCCCATCATTAATTATAGCTATATAGTCGCAAATTGCTTCTGCTTCTTCAAGGTAATGGGTTGTTAGTAATATAGTAACACCTGCTTTGTTAAGCATCTTTATTTCAGACCATAATGATTTACGTAGTTCGACATCTACGCCTGCTGTGGGTTCGTCAAGTATTAATATAGGAGGCCTATGTGCCATTGCTTTCGCAACCATTAATCTCCTTTTCATCCCTCCTGATAGGCTTCTAGTATATGCATTTGCTTTGTTTTTTAAACCAACAATATTTAGAATATCTGCTGTTTTTCTGTCTTTTTTAGCTAAACCAAAATAGCCAGCTTGAAAATTCAGGGTTTCTTCAGGAGTAAAATAAGGATCTATTACTAATTCTTGCGGTACCACACCTATAGAAACTTTTGTGTCTCTAGGATAAATATCTGCATTATTCCCCCAGATTTCTACATATCCAGATGTCTTATTTACTAAGCCAGATAGAACACCAATAAGGGTAGATTTTCCTGCTCCGTTAGGTCCTAATAAGCCGAAGATAGTGCCCTTATCTATTTCTAAATCAATACCCTTTAATGCTAGGATGGGCTTTTGATCATTTTTAGTTTTGTAATATTTTTTTAAGTTTTTTACAATTATTGCTTTTGCAATGCTAGATTTAGTATTCATGTTAGTATATATGTATCTTTATGTAAGTTTAAACTAAACTAATGGTATTATGGTCTCTATAATTAAACAAAATATAAAATCCTCTGAGCAGGTAGTAAAAATAAACTCTAATTTAAAAAGAGTCAGTTGTGATGGACGAATAACTCTTTTTGAAGAAGGAGAAGATGCTCTTGGACATCCCAAAATATACCTAAAGTTTGATGAAAATAATAGTTCTATTTGTCCTTATTGTGGTTGTAAGTTTATGAGAACTAAAAGTTGACTTGTTTCAATGTTTTAATACTTGGGATAAACAGAGTCCAATCAATGCTAATGTGGCCATACTTATAAATCCTAAACTTCCCCCTCCTACCGTATAGATGATACCTGAAAAAGGTATAATTATTGCGGGGAGTATGCCCATTGATATTGATGCATAAATAGATTGGGCAGACCCTTGAATTTCACTACTTACTTTAGTGCTAATATAATACATTGCAGCTAGATGAGTTATCCCATAACTAGCAGCATGGCCTGTTTGTGCAATTAATATCAATACAGGGTTTGAGGTTAAAGATAATATTATCCAACGAATAATTGTTATAATTGCAGCAAATTTTATGAGTATTTTCGGAGAAAAATTTTTTAATTTGTTTGCAAATAAAGCAAATAAAGTAATTTCTGCCAACACACCTAATGCCCAAGCACAACCTATAAATGAACTTGACAACCCATTTTTAAGCCATGTAATAGAAGAAAAAGCGTAGTAGAAGGAATGGCTAGCTTGAATGCACCCACAACATAATAAAAATAAAAAAAACCCAGGTAAATTAATTAAATGATAAAAAGTTCTAGTGATACGTCTTTTGTTTTTAATGTTATTTTTGGGTGTAAAATATATTGCACAAGAAGCTAAAAATGAAAATAGTAAAATTAGCCTTATGACTATGTTTTTATTTGTATGTTCGATTAAAATTCCTACACCTACTGCAGCAACTATAAAAGAAATAGATCCCCAAAGCCTGATTTTACCGTAATCTAGAGACTGTTTTGAAGTTAGCAATATGGTCTTTGCTTCCAGTAGTGGAATACTAGAGGAAAAAAATCCCCAAGCTAGACATCCTAATATTATTATTAAGATTCTTGCAGAATCATAATAATGGTTAATCAATACTATGGAAAAGAATGTTAATGTTGATAACAAAGATATATATAAAATTATAGAATTATCATTATTATTATTATCGTTAAGACGCGCAAATATAGGTCCAAGAATAACTTTTAATATTGTTGCTGAGGCTAATGCAATACCTATATTTTTTGGAGATACATCTATAGATGAAAGCCAAACAGGCCAAAAAGGACCATATGTTCCTATCATTAAAAAAAATAAAAAATAAAGTATAGAAAATCTAATCGGCGTTGATTTTTTTAAGAGCATAATATTATTTATATTTATAACGAATTAGAGTATTTTGTAATTTAATTGGAAACATATTTTAGATAATTTATATTATGATAGAAGTTAATAAAGACCTAGTGCTTATTGATGGATCGGGTTTTATTTTTAGAGCATACCATGCTTTGCCTCCGTTGACGCGATCTGACGGGACACCTATTGGTGCAGTTTTGGGTTTTTGTAATATGCTCTTAAGATTCATACAAGAGTCAACTGGTAAGGCTATAGTTGTTGTATTTGATGCAGGGTCTAAAACTTTTAGAAATGACTTGTATTCTAACTATAAGGCTAATAGATCAGCTCCACCTGATGATTTAATACCTCAATTTAAATTAATAAGGGAGGCAGTGGATGCTTTTGGTCTTACTAGGGTAGAAAAGGATGGATATGAAGCAGATGATATAATAGCCACCTATGCTACTTTAGCTAGTAAAATGGGTTGGCAAGTAAAAGTGGTGTCGTCAGATAAAGATCTTATGCAATTAGTTAACGACAAAAATACTGTAATGTATGACCCAATGAAAATGATTGAAATAGGCTCTAAGGAAGTGTTTCAAAAATTTGGTGTCCGTCCAGAAAAAGTAATACAAGTTCAAGCATTAGCAGGAGATAGTACGGATAACATACCGGGAGTACCTGGAATAGGTGTAAAAATAGCTGCAGAATTAATAAATAAATATGGTGATATAGAAAATTTAATTGAGAATGTAGATGAGATTAAACAAATAAAGCGTAAGCAAAAGTTAAAAGAACACGCAGAAGATGCTCGGCTTTCTCTAAGCTTAGTATCTCTCAAAAAAAACGTGCCGCTGAATTTGGAGCTTGATAATCTAATTTTTAAAGAGCTTAAATTCGAGAGATTATCGAAATTTTTTTTAGAACAAGGGTTTCAGAAACTTCAAAGTAAAATTGATAATTTTTATAATTTAAGTAATAAAGAAATTAGAAATTATGATAAGAAAATAAAAAAGAGTTATGAGTTAATTACAGATGAAAATAAGCTAATACATTGGATTAATTCTATTAAAAATATAGGAATAGTATCAATCGATACAGAGACCACTTCTCTCCTGGCTAATGAAGCTGAATTAGTAGGAATTAGTTTAGCTATAAAGCCTGGTATGGCATGTTATATTCCTCTAGGTCATAAACAATTAGATGAAAACAACAAACTGAATTATGTCAAGGGTCAATTAACTATAGACGTAGTTAAAAATAAATTAAAAACATTATTGTCTGATAAAAGTATTTTAAAGATAGGACAAAATATAAAATATGATATCACAGTACTTAATAACATTGGAATTTTAGATATATCACCAATAGATGATACGATGCTTTTGTCTTATGTTTTAGATGCAGGTTTAAATGCACATAATTTAGATGACCTTGCTAAATTACATTTAAGTTATAAAACGTTATCTTACAAAGAAGTTGTAGGTACAGGTAAAAACCAAATATCTTTTGATCTAGTAAGTTTAGATGCGGCTTTAGAATATGCAGCAGAAGATGCTGATATAACTTTAAGGCTATGGGAAAAATTTAGGGATCGTATATCTATAGAAGGTATGGCAACTATTTATGAAACAATAGAACGTCCATTAGTTTCAGTTATTGCTCAAATGGAGCAAGCAGGTATTTTAATTAACGAAGAGCATTTGAAGGAATTATCTAAAACTTTACAAGATAGATTGTTAGGTTTGGAAAGAGATATATTTAATCAAGTTGGGAAAGAGTTTAATATAGCTTCTCCTAAACAATTAGGTGAGATTTTATTTGAAGAAATGAGTTTACCTAAAGGGAAGAAGGGTAAGTCAGGCTCTTATGGAACAGGAGCTGATATACTTGAAGAACTGGCTGATGATGGACATCTCTTTCCTAGAAAAATACTTAATTGGCGCTCTATCGCCAAGTTACAGAGTACCTATACTCATTCTTTAATTGATGCAATTAATAAAAAGTCAGGGCGTGTTCATACTTCCTTTCAAATGACAGGTGCTCAG
>CAYMQD010000094.1:0-2847 GCA_964392475.1 uncultured Alphaproteobacteria bacterium | reverse complement strand
CAGGTAATGATCTACAACAGGATATTCATAATTGACTGAATGGACCCGCATAAAATTAATTGAAATGTCTCCTCAATCGATTGAATTTCAATGGGCTTCTTCGTCAGACTCTGCAGAAATTCATATCAATTGTAGTTTAGTGAACATAGCAAGGGGTAGATGTAATTTTGTAATAGTATCTAATGACTCTCCAGATAATGATAAAATAATCATTAGAGCAGATAAACCTATAATGCAGGCTAAAAAGCAACTTTCAGAAAAAAAAATAGAAGTATTATTCAGACGTTTTTCATCAATTAATGCAAACAGAATTCGTGCTCCAAAAATTAAGATTTTAATAGATAAGGAATTGGCAGTAAATAGCCAAGGTTTTCTTCAAATTGAGAGTAATATGAATTTGAATATACTAGATTTCCATATTACTATGCCAATTATGTAATTTTCTTTTATTGGAGAATAGTATTTATCCTATTAAACGACGAGTAACTTCTACATCGGCCTGCATCATTCTAGCGTTTCCACTAAAAGCTTGTTGAGCTCTTATAAGGGAAACTAGTTCTTTTGTAATATCTGTGTTAGACGATTCAAGTGCACCAGCTTTTATTTCACCAAATTGTCCTACGAGAGCTTGCCCTAGTATCAAATTACCACTTCTCGGTGTAGAACTATATATATTTCCACCTTCCGATTGTAATTCAGTTTCATTTACAAATCTTGCCATAGCAATTTTTCCTATAGTAACTCTGCTATTTAAACCATAGGTAACTTCAATTATACCTTGAGAATCAACATTAATTCTTGAAATACTTTTCTCAGTTCCATCAGTATCAGTTACTCTCAAAGGTATGTTTAAGGGTAGAGCTGTTTGACCATACTCAGGCCCCGCACCTGGATATCCTGCTACGTGAAAACCTTCCATGGTTACTAGGTCCCCACTATTATTTAATGAAAACGAACCATCTCTTGTAAACTTCGGAGAACCTCCTTCTTCAGGGGATAAAACAAATAAGCCTTGTCCCGATATACTTAAATCTAAGGCACTACCAGTGCTCTTTAAAGCTCCCTGTTGAAAAGATTTTCTAGTATTAAGAACTATTGCCCCCAAACCTCTAGTTTCACTAGAAGGTTCAGAAATTGCTTTGGAATAAACGTCTGCAAACTCTGCTCTACTTCTTTTAAAAGCCGTAGTACCAGCATTAGCTATATTATTAGACACTACATCTAATTCTTGACTAATTGCATTTAATCCGCTTCGTATAATAGAAAACATATGTTCTCCTTAAAAGGCATGATCATTGCAATATATATACCAAACTAAAAGTTCTTATTTTGAGTCGTTTTGATATAGGGCTGTTCAATTATTCATATATTGTGCTAATTTAATTTATAAGAAGTATAGTTGGGATTAATTATATGACAAAAAGTAGTGAATCTAGAGCTTTAGTACCCGCACAACCTAAAACTCCAGCGCCAGTAAAAAAAGGACAATTATCCACTCCATTCAAAATTGTTGAGAGTACACTTCATCTTAATAATAAAAAAGAAGTTAGATCTATCCTTCCAGATATATTTGGAAGAGTACTTGCAAGAATTTGGATAGACCCTGATTTTAGAGACTCTTTTCAAAAAAACCCTCAACTTACTCTTGAAAAGAATGGCGTTTTTTTACCAGATGAAATGTCACTAGAATTTCAGAAGCCTGAATCTGATAGACCAAGAATAGTAGTATATGAAAAAAAACCAGAACTTAAATATAAAATGAGAGTACTCCATTTCCAACTAATTATGATTGCAAGCCGTTGACGAATTTTACTAAGAATTTAATTCTCCTCTCAATTTATTTCATTTTAAATTGTAGTATATTATATGCTCAACAAACAAATATTGAAAAAAAAAATAATTTACTAAAAAATTCTATTTTTGAAACTTATAAAAGAACCATGAAGCATTGGGATATTGATTATGATTCTATGAAATCTAATAAAGCTGGAGCTGCATGCTTTTCATGGGATAACCTTAAAAGTGATTTTTTATCGACAGGTCTATTTGACGCACTAGGGTATAGTAGAAATATACCTACAAAAAGAGCTTCTATATTGTCTGCCTTAGGTGGATGTGAACGTATGAAAAAAATTCATAAACTTGATAAAGAATGTAAATGTATTACCATTATCGCAAATGATGAAATACAGCTAGAAGTTCCAATGGAAGATATAGACCCTCTAGAAAAATTTAAAGAAGGAGTGACCGCTGCCAAATCATCAAATTATAATCAAGCTGTAGAAATTTTTACAGACTTGGCAATCCAAGGCGATAAAGACGCACAATATAATCTTGCTACATTATTATACGGAGGCAAAGGACACCCTCAAAACTATAATGAATCACTTAAATGGGCATGGCTTTCATACCTATCAGGTCAACAAAAAGCTAAAGCATTAATAATTAAAATAAAACCTATTCTAAATACAGAATATTTAGAATCTGTTAGAAATGAAACAAAAAGTATTATTGAAAAACGTGCCCTTAAAGGTGATATCAATGCAGTAGCTCAGCTAGCCCGTTGGCATATTGAGGTATTAGAAGAACCAGACCACGAAGGGGCTTACACTTGGTATGCTGTCGCAGCAGCGTTAAATATTAAAGGGGCGGCAAAAAATAGAGATAATTCTAGAGAATTATTAGAAAGTGAGCAAATACCAGATTTACAAAAGAAAGCAGCAGGAATTTTTTCTAGTATAAATAAAGCTATAACACTTAACCAGGAAAGAGAAGGAGAGTCATGATCTATAAAGTTCAATGGTTGATAGATGGAGTTATGGAAGTTGATGCAGAAAACCCAGTAAA
>CAYMQD010000093.1:0-4232 GCA_964392475.1 uncultured Alphaproteobacteria bacterium | reverse complement strand
AAATCTACATGCCCTGGAGTATCTATAATATTTATACGATTATTATTCCAAAAACATGTTGTTGCAGCAGAGGTAATTGTTATACCTCGTTCTTGTTCCTGTTCCATCCAATCCATGGTAGCCGCACCATCATGTACTTCTCCAATTTTGTGTGAAACCCCCGTATAATATAGTATTCGCTCCGTTGTTGTAGTTTTACCTGCATCTATATGAGCCATAATTCCTATATTACGATAATGTTCTAAAGGTGTAACACGGGCCATTTCATATCATCCTTTTCACAAAAATTACCATCGATAATGGGAAAAAGCTCGGTTAGCTTCTGCCATTTTATGCGTATCTTCACGCTTTTTAATTGCTGCGCCCCTTGACATAGAAGCATCCATTAATTCACCAGCTAGTTTTTCCAGCATTGTAGTTTCGGATCTTTTTCTAGCAGCAGTAATTATCCATCGAATTGCTAGTGCCTGCCTTCGGTCGGATCTAACTTCTACTGGAACTTGATATGTGGCTCCACCTACTCGTCGTGATCTTGTCTCTATCTGTGGTCTTACTTTTTCTATAGCATCTTTGAAAATTGATAAAGGCTCTTTTCCTGATTTATCACCAATAAGATCTAGAGCTCCATATATAGCTCTTTCTGCAACAGACTTTTTACCATCTACCATAAGCGAATTTGCAAATTTAGCTAAAAGAATATTGCCAAATTTAGGATCTGCCAAAACTTCCCTCTTTATTGCTTTTCTTCTTCTAGACAAAATCAAACTCCATTATTTAGGGCGCTTTGCGCCATATTTAGACCGGCGTTGGCGGCGATCAGAAACACCCTGAGTATCTAATGCGCCTCTAACAATATGGTACCTTACTCCCGGCAAATCTTTTACCCTACCTCCTCGGAGAAGAACTATAGAATGTTCCTGCAAATTGTGACCTTCACCTGGAACATAACTTGTAACCTCAAAACCATTCGTAAGACGCACCCTTGCAACTTTTCTCAATGCAGAATTAGGTTTTTTAGGAGTAGTAGTATATACACGTGTACACACGCCTCTCTTTTGTGGACAAGCTTCAAGCGCTGGAACCTTATTTCTTTTTACAGGCACTCTTCTACCTTTTCTCACCAATTGATTCTTAGTTGGCATAACCATCCTATCTATTAAAAATCTCAACTTGCAGTTGATGTTTCTAAATAAAATCTAACCTAAAAATTACAACTCATATCTTAATGACAAGCAACGGAACAACCCATCCACCTTTGCTCAAAAATGCTCATTGTGAGCGCGCATACTATGTGTGAGAATATGAGCAGTCAAGCGTTAAAACACAAAAAAGTGCCTAAAAGCACAATAAATTCCACAGAGTTATAAAAAAAACAATTTTTAAACTAACTATACTTTGTAGTTTATAAGGATCTTAAATAAAAATAGCAATAAAATATGCCATTTTTATATAGCTTCAGTTTGCTCTGCCTGCTCAGATTCAAGAGACTTTTTGGCTTCCTTCTCGGCTAACAAAACCCTGTCGTTTTCTGCTGCAACGCGCTTATAGTGCCCTACAGCTCGTCCAGTTCCCGCAGGAATCAATCTGCCCACTATTACATTTTCTTTCAAACCTAGCAATGAATCTACTTTACCAGTTACAGCCGCATCCGTTAAAACTCTAGTAGTTTCTTGAAATGAAGCAGCAGATATAAATGAATTGGTTTGCAGGCTCGCTTTGGTAATACCTTGTAGAACAGGAATAGAAGCAGCTTCTTTTTGATTTTGTTTTTTAGCTTTATTATTGATTTTTTCAAACTCAGTTCTATCTACTTGTTCTCCTGTAAGAAAAATAGTGTCTCCTGGATCTGTTATCTCTACTTTTTGCATCATTTGCCTGGATATTACCTCAATATGTTTATCGTTAATTTTTACTCCTTGCATTCTATAAACGTTTTGGATTTCATTTACTAAATGATTAGCCAAAGCCTCTACACCTAAAACTCTTAAAATATCATGTGGTACAGGATTTCCGTCCATTAGCAATTCCCCTTTGCTAACAAGGTCACCTTCTTGGACAGCTATATGTTTACCTTTAGGCACTAAATACTCCACAGCATTTTCTTCATCATTTACCGGAACTACTCTAAGTCTTCTTTTAGCTTTATAATCCTTTCCAAATTCTATGCGACCATCAGTTTCAGAAATTATTGAGTGTTCTTTTGGTCTTCTAGCTTCAAAAAGCTCTGCAACCCTTGGCAACCCTCCAGTAATATCCCTTAGTTTCTGCTCTAGAGGAATTCTAGCTATGGGATCACCTGCCTCTATCGTACCTCCATCAGTGACACTTAAAACAGCTCCAACAGGAAGTTCATAATAAGCCTCTACGCCAGAAGAAAGTTTTAATATCTTACCATTTTTACCCATAATCGAAATTCTGGGCCTCAAATTCGAAGAATTACTCTCTCCTCTCCAGTCTTGAACAACTTCCTTAGATATGCCAGTATTTTCATCTAGCTCTACATTAAGTGAAACTCTATCAATTAAATCTATAAACTTAACATTACCTGATTTTTCGCTTAAAATTGGTCTTGTATAAGGATCCCATTCAGCTATTTTATCTCCGCGCTTAACCTTAGATTTATTATCGATTAATATTCGAGAACCATAAGGAATACTATTTCTAGATCTTTCCCTATTATTTTCATCAACTATAACTACTTCGCAATTTCTACTCATTACCACCCTATTTCCAGAGCTTTCTTTGACTGTATTTCCTCCTTCAATATTAACCATACCATCTATAAAAGCTTCAACGCTCGAGGTTTCTCCACCTGCTTGCGCTGCTCCTCCAATATGAAAAGTACGCATTGTCAACTGAGTTCCTGGTTCACCTATTGACTGGGCTGCAATCACCCCGACTGCCTCTCCTAAATTCACCGGAGTGCCTCTAGCCAAATCTCTACCGTAGCATTTAGCACAAATCCCTTTTTTCGTTTCACAGGTCAATGCAGATCTAACCGTTACCTCATCTATCTCTGCCTCTACTAAAGACCTTGTATTAATTTCATCTATTGAATCCCCTTTCTTCACTAGAACATTGCCGCTTTCTGGATGTATAATATCTTCTGCTGCATTCCTTCCAAGAATCTGCTCTTCTAGTGGCTCTATAATTTCCCCCCCCTCAGTAACTGCCCTCTTTTTTAGTCCTTTCGAGGTTCCACAATCTGCTTCAATAACTATAACATCTTGAGCTACATCTACTAATCTTCTGGTTAGATAACCAGAATTAGCTGTTTTAAGAGCTGTATCAGCAAGACCTTTACGAGCTCCATGAGTAGAGTTAAAATACTCAAGCACCGACAGTCCTTCCTTGAAGTTGGAGATAACAGGAGTTTCTATAATGTCTCCAGATGGTTTAGCCATTAAACCTCTCATACCTGCCAACTGCTTCATCTGTGCTTGTGAGCCACGTGCACCCGAATCTGCCATCATGAAAACAGAATTCATATTATTACTTTTTCCTATGGACATCTGGTCCATCATCTCATTAGCCACTTTATCCGTACACAAAGACCATGCATCTACAACCTTATTATACTTTTCTAGAAGAGTTATAAGGCCATCCGAATACTGTTTTTCATATTGTTTTACCAAGTCACGGGTTTCACTTACCAATACTTCTTTGGCTCCTGGAATAATCATATCATCTTTGCCAAATGATATTCCTGCCTTACAGGCTTGCGTAAAACCTAACTGCATGAGTCTATCTGCAAATATTACAGTTTCTTTTTGTCCACAGAAGCGATACACATGATCTATTAAGTTTGTCACTTCTCTCTTGTTTAACACTTTATTGATTAATGAAAAAGGAACCTTTTTATGCTTTGGTAAAACTTCTGATATAAACATTCTACCAGGGGTAGTTTTTACTAACCTAGTATATGAATTTCCATTATCATCTATATCATCATATCTAGCAGTAATACTTGCATGAAGACTAAGAGATTTATTCATTAAAGCATGCTTGATTTCTCCAATTGAACCAAAAATCATACCTTCACCAAGCTCTTTTTCATTCTCTAAACTAAGGTAATATAATCCTAGAACTATATCCTGAGTTGGGACAATTATAGGCTTTCCATTTGCAGTGCTCCCTAATCAGGGAGGAAAAAGACAGAGTGGATGGATAATGCCAACCTTTGGCTATTCAGATAGCAATGGCACATATTTTCATAATTTAGGATATTATCA
>CAYMQD010000092.1:0-4146 GCA_964392475.1 uncultured Alphaproteobacteria bacterium | reverse complement strand
GTAACGTCTTTGGTTTCATACAAGTATTTAATTTGTTTGGTAGTGTTTTCTCTCTGCTTATTATAATAGTTTTTCATTAACTCTGTATTTGCCCAACATAATGTTTCATAAAACTCTTCGTCACTCAACTCAGTAAAATTTGTACAAATTAGATCAGAATTAAGATGCTTTCTTTCATAAAAATCCTCTGCGGGATTTTTTTTGTCTAATAAATTCATTTCAATTGCATCATAATATAGGGGGGATCCAGGATAAGGTGTAACCGGTCTTATAGTTCTTTTTTGTGCAAAATCATCATATTTTATTAAAAAATCTACCATTTTTTTCATAGTTTCTTTGTTGTCACCTTTGTTGCCAAAAATAAAATTAAGACCCGGACTTATTCCTACTTTTAAAGTATCCTCAATACCTCTAAAGATCATTTCTCGTCTTAAACCTTTCTTCATATTATTTAAAACTTTTTGGTCCATGCTTTCAATTCCATAATTTATAAAAACACAACCAGCATCTTTCATTAACTGAAGCAGTTCTTCGCTGCAGTAGTTCAATCTTCCATTGCACCACCATTTAACTGGCAAATTACGTTTAAGAAATTCTTTGCAAACCGCCTCTGTATGAACAACAGACGACATCAATAGGTCATCTTCGAAGGCAATATATGTTATTCCATAATCTTTATGTAACATTTCAACTTCATCCAACAAAAGTTCAGCGCTTCTTTTTCTATAACCAGGATCCATTCGATAACAAAAAGTGCATTTAAATGAGCAGCCGCGAGCTGACATCATTGGAAAACAAAAATCAGTAGGTGTATTTTTTGGAAGCCTCATCATTCTGTAATGTTGCATATCGAACATTTCATAGGGGATTGGTGGAAGACTATCCAAATTATGCACTAAAGGTGCTCGATCAGTTTTTTGTAATTTGCCATTTTCTAACCAAGCAATACCCGGAACCTCCTTTAGGGGAATTTTATTTTCTACTGCATCCATTATTTTTTTAATCGTAACTTCTCCTTCTCCCATGCAAACAACATCACAACCTGATTTTTTAAGAAAAAACTCTGGCTCTGGAGTTGGTCCATAACCACCCATAATATAAAATGGCCTTTGTTTAGATCTGTTTATAGCTTTTGATAAATTTTTCATTTTTTGGTATTGGTAATACCCAGCAATTAAACTCATAACAGCTACATCAAATTTATTTTTATCAAGAAAATCTGTTAGAGCTTCATCAGGATAGTGATGTATATCTTGGTTCCAAAATGATACTTCGTGTCCTTGTTGTTTGAGTACAGCCGAAAGGGCACCTACTCCCATTGGAAACTCATTATCATATGATCCATTATCGTAAACAACAAAAAGTACTCTAGAAGCCATAATTCGAAAGATATCTAACAGCAATAAAAAATCAAGTCTATTAATTATATTTATGAGTAAAAGAGATATTAAGGTCAAAAAAGCAGCAAAAATGAGGATTCTATAAATTTAACATTTGTTGTATGAGGTCGCGCTTTGTAACGTAGATTGATTTAAAAGTTACTAAAATTGTTATACTTTCTTTTTTAAATTTCAAATATATTTACTATATGGGTAATAAAAATTACGCAATAATTATTCAAGCAAGATTAGACTCAAAAAGATTTCCAAGAAAAATACTAAAAAAAGTAAATAATAAAGAAATTTTAACTATAATGTTAGAAAGATTAAAAAAAAAATTTAAAAAGAAAATAATTGTTGCAGTATCGAGGGAGAATTATAAAGAAATTTCAAATATATGTAAGAAACATAAAATTAAATTTTTTTTGGGTAATAAAAATAATGTTTTAGAAAGATACTATAAATGTGCGATAAAAAATAAAATTAAAACAATTGTTAGAATTCCATCTGATTGTCCTTTGATAGACTTAAATATCATAAACAAAGGATTAAAAAAGTTTTTTTCTAATAGAGTAGACTATGTATCAAATTTATTACCCAGGTCATATATTGATGGAAATGACGTAGAAATTTTTTCTATTAAATGCCTTAAAAAAATAAATAAACTTGCAAGATCAAAATTTGACAAGGAACACGTTACAACTTATCTTCAAAGAAATAAAAGTAAAAGAATATTCAAAATTTTAAATTTTAAGGCCCCAATAGATCTTTCTTTAAAATATAGACTAACGCTTGATTATAAGGAAGATTTAGTAGTAATAAAAAGAATATTAAAAAATAGAAATATCTTTTTGAATTACAGATCAATAGAAAGTATATTTAAAAAAAATCCGGATATTTCTAGAATAAATGATAAATATATAGGAAAAATGTGGTATCAAAAAAAAAACAATTTATAAGTTCTAAAACAAAAAAACTTAAAAAAGCAGGACTAAACATCATTCCAGGTCTTGCACAAACTTTGGCAAAAAGCCCTTCGCAATTTAGTGAAAATTTTTCACCCATATTTTTAGAAAAAGGTAAAGGTGCTATTGTAACCGATTATGAAAATAATAGTTTTATCGATACAATTATGGGAGTAGGTCCTATAATTTTGGGTTATAAAAATATTTCCATAAACAATGCAATAAAAAAACAATTAAATAAAGGCATAATTTTTTCGCTGGTAAATCCTTTAGAAATAAAACTTGCTCAAGAATTAAATAAACTTTTTCCAAATTTAGAAATGTTTCGGTTTAGCAAAACTGGGGCGGATGTAACAAGTGCAGCGATAAGAGCGGCCAGATCGTATACCTCAAAAACAAAGATTTTAAGTTGCGGGTATCATGGTTGGCACGATTGGAATGCGGTTACACTAAATAAAAATTTAGGAATATTAAAAGAAAATAAAAAATATATTAAAAAATTTGCATATAATGATTTTGAATATATTGCTGATAACATAGATTCAGATGTTGCTTGTGTAATTATGGAACCAATAATTTTTGATTTACCTAAAAAAAATTTCCTAGAAAAAATCAGAAAATTAACCAAACAAAAAAAAACATTACTAATTTTTGACGAAATGTGGACAGGGTTCCGTATGCATTTAGGTGGCGCACAATCTTTTTTCAAAATTGAAGCAGATCTAGCTTGTTATTCAAAAGCTATTGCTAATGGTATGCCAATTTCTGTTTTGGGCGGCAAAAAAAAAATAATGAACCTTCTTGGCGAAAAATCTTTTTTCTATACTACATTTGGAGGAGAAGTATTATCAATAGCTGCTGCACTAGAGTGTATAAAAATATTAAAAAATAAAAATGTTTGTAAAACAATAGAAATAAGAGGAACAAAATTAATAGCTGAAATGAATAAATTGATTTTTGATCACAACTTAAAATTTTTGAGCGTGAAAGGATATGGTGCCAGATCTATCTTAAATATTAATCATAACGAAGCCATGATAATTAAAACATTCATACATCAAGAATTTTTAAAAGAAGGCATTTTATGGAATGGAATTATAAGTTTATCATTTGCACACAATGACTTTATTATAAATAAGATTTTAAAATCCTTTAACAAAATTTTAAAATCAATAAAAGAAATTGGCTTAAATAATTTAGCCAAAAATATTAATGGGAGTTTAATAAAAAAATTAGTTTTATAATTTATTTAAATAACACAATTATTTTTTGACTCTTTTTAAGTAAGATCTTTGAAATTTTTCACACTTAAGTATTTTTTTAGGCTTATAATTTAATGCTAACATTGTCTCGTCCAATCTAACTCTTAATTTACCTAATCCATCTGGTTCTAAAGATGCAGAATGATCTGTTCCTTTTGCAGTTCTATCAAATGTAAAATGTCTTTCTATCCAAGTAGCTCCTAAAACAATCGTACAATTATCGATTGAAAGTCCTCTATGATGCCCAGAAAAGCCAATTGCTTTGATATATTTTCCATATTTTTTGCTTAAGTTTTTTATATCTAATAAACAAACATCTTTGATATTTGCTGGATAATCTGAAACACAAGAATATAAAACTAAATTTTTAAGTCTTTTCTTTTTTTTTATAAATTCAAATATGGAATCTACTTCACTCGAAGATGTCATGCCTGTAGAAACGTGAATATCCCCAGAATATTTTGAACATAAATAGTCTAAAAGTTCAAAATTTAAATTGGTTGCCGATGGAACTTTAATATACTCTTTACATATTTTAGA
>CAYMQD010000091.1:0-2816 GCA_964392475.1 uncultured Alphaproteobacteria bacterium | reverse complement strand
GCAAGAGCAATGTAACGCACATCCCGAGGCACATTGCACCTCTGATTGGGCTGGTTATGTTGTTATTTTAAATCCTGAACGTTCAGAAATAGCTACTAAACTTGAAATTAACAGGGCGGGAAATTACGCATTAAAGGTTAATATCCGTTAAGGGGGGAGTGAAAATGGAAATAATTGATAAAAAAGAGAATCAACTATTGAGCCGAGTTGAAATTCGGTTCGAACTTCGCCATGAAGGTAGCCCTACACCAGATCGTAGTGATTTGCGTAGTAAAGTAGCATCTTTGGTCCCTGGCACATCAGCATCTAATGTAGTTGTTAAGGAAGTGCAAACACGTTTCGGACAACCTTTGACTACCGGTTTGGCATTCATCTATGAATCTGATGATGCAATGCAGATTGAGCCAAGATATGTTTTGGAGAGACATGGCGCGGGGTCAAATGAAGAACCTTCAAAAGAGCCATCATCGGAACCAATTCCTGAAATTGAAACTGAAGACGATGTTTCTGGAGGTGAGGAATAATGTCCAATCGTTCTAGCCTATATGAAGTCGAAGATGGGAAATTAATTCGGAAGAATGAGGTGTGTCCCTCGTGTGGCCCAGGGATTTTCATGGCCAAGCATGCAGATCGCACAACATGTGGTCGTTGTGGTCACGATTCATCCAAGTCAAAAGTAGTTCCTGAACCAGTTACTACAGATGCTCAAAATGATGAATCTACAAAATCAGATTCAACTGAAGAAGAGTAATCAGTTCGATGCAAAGGGTGACCAATTACCTAAGTTATCTAGCACAATCACCCCATTAATAGGGTGTGCATAGAGCGCTACTCCTAAGTCGCTACGGCCTACTCTTTGTACGCCGCCTTCAGACCAAAGGATGTCTTCCCTCCAACCCGCGATATGCCATACGCCGTTCAAATTTATTGCGTCGTTACATGGTCCTCCGTGAATGTTTTCTTCATCGCTTCCATCACTTTTACATCTAATTATTTCTCCACTTGATAATCCTATTAACCACCCATCATCACCTCTCACAACCAAATCTACCTCGCCCTTTGTTAGAATGCTTCCACGTGTTATTTCACTGCCATTAGACCATTCAAGGGTGACCCATTTGCCCGAAATACTCCAAACCCAAATACAGTTTTTATCCTTATTATTTGGATGGGGTCCTAATAAAATTGAATGAATCATTTCGGAATTTGAATATCCCTTCATTGGTTCCCAAGATAATTCTGGAATTCGCCAATTTTCTGCTGAATTTGAATCAATACAATATATTCCACGTTTGAAATTAGCGAAACAAATCATATCTGCTTCAGAAGTAATTCCTATGGGTTCTGCATCTAATTGATGACTCCATATCGAGCCCGAAACTGATGAATCAATTGTAGGGTCATTCTGGGAAAATCGTAATTCACTTTTGCTTATCCCATTTTCAAATCCATTTTCTAAAGATATTGCGGCCATCCTAGCTTGTCGTAATTCATTTTCTACCCATGTCCCAACAAATAAATTGTTACAAATGGTTGAATTTGTAATTCCTGAAGGGAAGGGGTTAGCGAAATCCTCGAAAATTTCCAAATTATTTTTGTCAATTCTACATATTTCTCCATCTACCCCAATTACTAAGATTAGATTTCCAACAATGTGAATTTTTGAAGGAGGGAAGGGGATAGGTGGGAACTCTGGCATATCTAAAACTCCTGATTTATTGACTACTCTAGATTGAGTAGATCACGAGCAGCCTTAAGGGCATCATCTAGCCCCTCTGGATTGTTTCCTCCTCCTTGGGCAAAAGTGGGCTTACCTCCGCCACCTCCACCGATGTGTTTAGAAATCGAGTTCAGAATCTCAATTGCATTGTGTGACTTTGAAGCAGCACTGTCTTCTGTAATTGCGACTAACAATATCCCCCCACCCTCACGGGATCCAAGAATAGCTACTGTAGGTTTGCCAGGCTCTCTAGTCAATTCTTGAGCCATTCCTAACAGTTGCCGCATATCGCCTGAGCTCTGCATTATTGCGTATCTAATACCATCTTTTTCGATGCTATCATTTCCGCTACCGCTAGTCCTGAGCCTAACGATTTCAGCCTCTAGATTTTCAATTTGTTTTTTCTGATTTTTCCATTCATCAAAGAACCGTTGAACAGTTGCAGGCAACTCGTCTGTTTGAACTCCGAGCACATCCGAGGCTTCACTTAGCAATCGCTCTTGAGTTCGCGCGTGCTCCCTCGCAGTCTCTCCCGCCACAATTTGCAGACGCTCTACCCCATCTTGAACCGCACTGCTCCGAATTATCCTTAATTCTCCAATTTTGCCTATTTTGTCATGGTGCGTACCCCCGCAGGCCTGAACATCGTGGTCTCCAATTTTGATTACTCTAATCTGTTGATGTTTCGGGGGCCCCCCCTGATACAAATCAAATCCAAAATGAGCGTCAGCATCTACTCTGTCAAGAACTAATTTTTCTACTGAAGTATCGCTCTGTATGATTTCATTAGCGTGATCTTCTATTTCATCTAATTGAGATCTTGTCAGTCTTTCATAATGCGTCACATCTAATCTAGCGTATCTTTCACCCTTGTTACTACCTGCTTGCCAAATATGTGGTCCTAGAATTTTTCTAGTAGAACCTCCCACAATATGAACTGAAGTGTGATGGTCCATTATTTGATTTCTACGTGCTGCATTTAGATGTCCAGTGACTGAGCCGTTCTCCAACTCACCATTTGTTAAGTGAAGCACTATTCCATCTTCAATTCTTGAATCAAGAACATCTACAGTCTTGCCATTTGTTAGTGTACCAA
>CAYMQD010000090.1:0-5382 GCA_964392475.1 uncultured Alphaproteobacteria bacterium | reverse complement strand
TCTTTTTAATCTATTTAGTCTTCCTGAGTGAGTAGTTTTTGAACCCAAACTTCCTATATAAAAAGCGTCTGATTTTAATGCTATATTAAGAGCTGCATCATCTAGTTTTGGGTCATGTGTGAGAGTAACTATTGCAGTTCTATTGTCTGGGTTATATTTTTTTAGAGCATCGTCTGGCCAATCAGAAGTAATTGTTGAGTTTGGAAAACGTTTTCTAGTAGCAAAAGCGCTTCTTGGGTCAATTACCATTACATCAAATCCTGAATTAGCTGCAATTATAGAAAGAGGTTGTGCTATATGTACGGCACCTACTATTGCTATTCTTGGTTTAGGAATAAAAGCATGAATAAAAAAAGTTTCACTATCCCTTACTATTCCTGACTTTTCTTCATAAAGTAATTTAAAGAATTTTTCTTTTAATGAGGGAGAAAAATTAGGAATTTGAGATATGTTTTCAAAAATCCATTCATCTCCATTTTTCAAGTTTTTTATTAAAAATGTTTTGTTTCTTGAGTTGATGTTTTGAAGTATTTTTTCAAGAAATGATTTTTTCATTTTAGATCTGTGATTTTTTCTACAAAAACCTGAATCTTGCCTCCACAAGCTAGTCCTACATCCCAGGCTGATTCATTACTTACTCCAAAATCTAGGAGTTTAGGTTTATTATTTTTCAAAACTAATTGTGCCTCTTCAGCAATGGCTCCTTCTATACAGCCTCCAGAAACTGATCCTACTATGTCTAGAGAATCATTAATTATCATTTGACTTCCTACCGGACGAGGACTAGAACCCCAAGTTTCTACAACCGTTGCAATAGCAACTGAGTGACCTTTATTTTTCCATTTAATTGCTTGGGAAATGATTTCTAAATTATCCATATCTTTTTAAAGTTTCTAATTCGTGTCTTAAATTAATGGTTAAATAAAATACTATTTCAATTCATCTACCGCATTCATTGCAAGAGAAGTTATTAAGGAAGAACGGTAAGCTGCGCTAGCATGTATATCATCATTTAGAGAATCCAATGGAGTTTTAATATCTTTTATGACACTACTTTCAAATTTTTGAGACAGAATTCTTCCCATTTCATCATGTAAAAATACCTTAGAGCTTGCTCCAGTTATTGCTACATTTGTATTATTTGCATCACTAGCAATAAAGACACCTACGATAGCATATCTGGAAGCCGGATTAGGTAGTTTAAAATATTTTGATTTTTTAATAATAGGGAAAGATACAGATATCAATATTTCATCTTCAGAAAGTGCTGTTTCAAACATACCTGTAAAGAAGTCTGCAGCTTTTATTTCTCTTTTATTTGTTTTTAATGTAGCGCTAAGTGCAAGTAAGGCTGCTGGATAATCGGCTGCAGGGTCTGCGTTACAAACGCTACCTCCAAACGTACCTCTATTTCTAACTGCAGGGTCGCCTATGTTTCCTGCCAAAAATCCGAGAGCAGGTAGTTGTTCTTTAATGATAGATGAGTGGGCTATAGATGAATGACTTGCCATAGACCCTATGACTAATGAATTTTTCTGGTGAGCAATTTCAGGAGATAATTCAGAGATTTCTGATAAGTCTATCAGATCACTTGGAGAGGCGAGGTGCTGTTTCATGGTGGGAATAAGTGTCATCCCACCAGCCAAGTATTTAGGTTCTTTTGAGTTTCTAAATATATGATTTGCTTCTTCTAAATTTTTTGGACGATGGAAGTTAAAATTATACATAATTTATTTCCTCATTGCCTTTGCTCCTTCAAGAATTGATAGAACGATGTTTTGATAGCCTGTGCATCTGCAAAGGTTTCCATCTAGATAAGCTCTTACATCTTTTTCTTGCGGATTGGGATTTCTATTTACTAGATCAATAGCTGTTAAGATTATTCCAGGAGTGCAAAACCCACATTGCAATCCATGATTTTCTTGGAATGCTTGTTGCATAGGGTGTAAAATGTCGTCTTGCATGAGTCCTTCTACAGTTGTGATAGTAGATTCGTCAGCTTGTATTGCCAATATAGAACAAGATTTTACAATTTCTCCATTTAGATTAATTACACAAGCCCCACATTGACTTGTGTCACACCCTATATGAGTACCAGTAAGTTTTAGTTGATTTCTAATAAATTCTGAAAGAAGAATATTAGGTTCTACACTTTTTTCATAAGACTTAGAATTTATTGTCATTTTAATTGTTTTCATTCTCATCTTCTTTCCAATTAAAGTGTTTTATAAGATATATGCATATATTAACCGCATATAGCAGGTCAATAGACCAATTATGAAATTTTATCTATAAACACAGTAAGCAAAATTAATATTACAGTGATAGAAACTACCCAATACCAAAAGCTTTTATTATCTTTATATTTTATAGCTTCTTTATCTAATATAGTCTTAGAGTCTGTTTCAGTTACATCAAGTTTAGTGTCTTTTTGTAATATATTTTTTTCAGTATTTAAAAGGTTTAGTTCCATCTTGTTAAAAAAATCTTCGGCATGTTTTTTAATGGTACCAGTAATTAGTCTGGATCCCAATTGAGCTATTTTTCCACCTACATTGGCTTCTAAATTATAAGTTAATTTTGTTTCATTATTTACAGTTTCTAGCAGAATACTAGCCTTACCTTTGGCAAATCCTGCAACTCCACCTTTTCCACTTCCTGATATAATATAGCTATTAGGAGGTTTGATATCAGACAAAGTTATAGTACCTGAAAATTTTGCACTTACTGGTCCTATTTTACTATTAACGATGCCTACAAATTCAGTATCTGATTTTTTTTCTAAAGATTCACATCCTTGGATACATTTTGCCAAAAATGAAGGGTCATTAAGAGCATCCCATAGTAATTGTTTAGGAACTTTTAAGGTATACTCACCTGAAATTAACATACTTTACCCAGCATTTAATTGACGCTTATTATTAATTAGTTTTTTAAACTAATAATTAACCATAAATAGTTTTTTCTAAAATTTATTTTTTTTTGTTCTAGAAAAAACTATCATAGCTTAGTAGGTATTGATTTAAAAATGCTTTATTCATAAGATTCTAAATAAGCTATTATATCTATAAGATCTGTATCTTTTTTTAGACCGGGAAAAATCATTTTAGTTTTTTTTATTACTTTTTTTGGGTTTTTTAGCCAAGTTGTCATGGTTTCATTGTCCCACTTTCCACCTTCTTCTCCAAATTGTATTAAGGCTTTGGAATATTTATAATCAGAGTTATTTGTACCAGCTACGCTGCCTAGTACACCCCAAAGATTAGGGCCAATCTTATTTTTTCCACCTTCTTCTATTGAATGACAAGCCTTACATCTACCAAATAGTTTCTTACCGTTTTTTAAATCGGCTGCTATAGCATTTGTAAAAAATAAAACAAAAACTGGTACTAACAAAATACTCAATCTTAACATTAGTGACATTCTCCAATAATCAATTAACTATTTTAAACTGCTTTATGTAACCTATTAGCATATATATATTAGAATGGTAAGTATTTTCCATACTTAATCTACACATTTGTTATTACATTCTTCTAGTGGTAATTTTAAGTTTAGCCAGCCAGGGTAGTTTTCACTAGGTTTACCTGCAATTCCTCCAGAAACGTTGTAAATATTTTCATATCCTTTTGAAATAAGGGCTTTCATAGTTATAGAAGATCTTCCACCTGATGCACAAATTATAGCCACTTTTTTGTTGGAATTATTAGAGATGGTATTTTCAATTTCCTTGAGAAAATTTTTTTTTTCAGAAAAATTGCTATCATGCATATTGATGAGTAAAGATCCAGGGATGACACCAGTTTCTTTCCATTCATTTACAGTTCTTACGTCAATAATAATCATCTCATTTGCATTTAATTTAGTCCAAGCCATTGCAGGTTCTATATCTTTAGCAAAAAGTGTATGGGAGGTAGAAATTATTATAAATGAAAATAAAGATAGTAATCTAATACTACGCTTGGCAACCACAAAGCTATCTCCGGAAATCTAATTACTAAAAATAATCCAATAAGCTGTAAAATTACAAATGGGATTATTCCTTTATATATCATCTGAATTTTTACATTCGGTGGTGCAACTCCTTTTAAATAGAATAAGGCAAAGCCAAACGGAGGAGTTAAAAACGAAGTTTGTAGATTGACAGCTAGAAGGACCGCAACCCAAGGTATAATCATCTCCGCAGGGACATGATCACCAAAGTCCATAAGTCTCATTATTGGTGCAAATAGAGGAAGAACAATCAAAGTGATCTCAACCCAATCAAAGAAAAAGCCAAGCAAAAAAACCATTCCCATCATAAGAAATAATATGCCCCATGACCCTAAACCAAGGTGCTCGACAAAAGCATGAATTAGGTCATCACCACCTAATGATCTAAAGACATAAGAAAATGCCGTTGCGCCAATGAAGATTCCAAAAATCATTGCACAAGTAAGAGCTGATCTTTCAGTTACACTTTTCAATACTTTGTAATTTAATCTACGATTAAATATTGCTAACAAAATAGACCCCAAAGCGCCCACTCCTGCAGCTTCTGTAGGAGTTGCGATTCCTGCAAATATTGACCCTAATACTAAAGCAATTAAGAATATGGGAGGTAGAAATGACTTAAAAATCATAGCATATAGTTCTATTTTTGAGTTCGGTCCTAGTTCGTCAGGCAATGGAGGTGCCAGGGTGGGGTTAAATCTTGTTCTAAGAAATAAGTAAATCAAATATAGCAGTCCCAAAAGCAATCCAGGTAAAACAGATGCTACAAATAGAGTTCCAACAGAAATAGCTAGTAGATCTGCCATAATAACTAGCATAATCGATGGTGGAATTAGTATTCCTAAAGTTCCTGAAGCAGCTATAGTTCCTGTGGCAAGTGAAACGTTATATTTTCTCTCTAACATTACAGGTAAAGCTAAAAGTGTCATCATAACCACTGATGCACCAATAATTCCTGTTGTAGCTGCCATAATTATTCCCATTATAGTAACAGATAAAGCTAAACCTCCTGGAACTTTTCTGAGTAGAACCTGCAAGCAATGTAATAAGTCATTAGCGACACCAGACCTTTCTAGCATAGTTCCCATGAAAATAAACATAGGAACAGCAACTAATATAAGATTTTCACAGATTCCACCCCATATTCTAGAAATAATATTAAAGAATTCAACTATACTAAAGACATCAAATGAAAGACCCAAAAAGCCAAAACCAAGACCTACACCACCTAAGACGAAAGCAACTGGATATCCACTAAATAAGAGCATTGCTAAAGCAGCAAACATTAATACGGGAAGTAAAGTTACAAATTCCATGATAGTTATTTTTCTCTATTATTTATATTTTCTAGCACAGGTTCAGGACTAGAGAGCTCAGGACTTAAATTTG
>CAYMQD010000089.1:0-10805 GCA_964392475.1 uncultured Alphaproteobacteria bacterium | reverse complement strand
AGCAAAGCTTAAATCAGAACGTTGATTAAACTTCTTTTATTCATTTCTGTAATTTCATTAATGGGATCAGCTTCCAGCTGGATTTTTGACCGCCCGGGAAAAGTATTTATAGAATGGCAAGGTTGGATATTAGAGACTAGTGTACCAATTCTAATTACTGCTATTTCTCTAATAGTTATTTCTACTATATTAATTTTATTTATTTTAAATTGGTTTTATAAAAGGCCCTCTAAGATTCTAGACTACATTAAAAACAAAAGAAAAACTAAAGGCTTAAAAGCATTAACGGAAGGACTTGCAGCTATTGCTGTAGGAGATATAAAAAGAGCAAGCGTAGCTAATATAATAGTTAGAAATAATCTTGATCAACCACCTTTATCTGCCTTACTAGAAGCACAAGTAGCTATACTTGCAGAAAATAAATTATCAGCCCAAAAAACTTTTAAAAAAATGCTTAAATACAGGGAAACTAAATTACTCGGTCTTAAGGGTCTGATAAGTTTATCTAAGAAAGATGGCGACTTAGAATCTGCTTTAAAATATATTCAGTCTGCCTCCAAACTGAATAAGAATACCATTTGGATTAATGTGCAAACACTAGAATTGGCCACTCTCTTGAAAAATTGGACTATAGCAAAAAATACTATAGAAAATATGAGAGAATTAACAAAAGCCAAAAGAAAGAGGCAAATTTCTTTAATTGATATAGAAATTGCGAGATTAGAAAATAATAATTCAAATTTTAATGAGGCTCTTTTTTTGGCAGATAAAGCAAATAAAACTCTTAAAGGATTTTCTCCAGCAGCATGTTTAATAGCAGGTATTAAAATTAAATTGGATAATAAAAGAGGACTTAAAAAATTACTAGAGCAGGCTTGGAAACAAGACCCTCATCCTTCAGTGGCAGAAAACATAAGACTATTAAGCGACAATACAGATCCACTAAAAAGAATGAGCGCTATTAAAGATTTAGTAAAAGACAATCCTGACATAAGTGAGTCTAGGCTAGAAATAGCACAAGAAGCAATATCCTGTAAAATTTGGGGATTAGCAAAAAAAAATTTAGATAAACTAGTTAAAACCTCACCTTCAGTCCGGTCTCATAGATTAATGGCCAGGCTATTTCAAGAACAACACGGAGATAAAGAATCTGCCAATACCTGGTTACATAAAGCACTTAATGCACCTTCTGACCCAGAATGGTTGTGTAAAAATTGTTTTAAAATACACGCCGACTGGACAGTCGCATGTATTTCATGCAACTCTTTAGATTCAGTGATTTGGCGTTCGCCTGATTTGATTAATACAAATAAAATAAATAAAAATCAAATTAACACATCTTTTGCTATTACTACCTAATGATTATAAAGAGAAAATTTTTATTTATACTAATATTTTTTACTTCTTTTACACTCATTCAAACTGTTGAAGTTAAGAGTGATGTGGATTTTATATTGATCGATAAAGGTATAAGAAAACTTACCTTAATGAAAGATGGCAAAAGATATAAAAGTTATAGTATTTCACTCGGTTTTGATCCAATAGGGCACAAAATGAAACAAGGTGACGGAAGAACTCCGGAAGGGTTGTATATAATAAAAAGCCTTCACACAAACAGTGATTTTTATTTATCTCTAAAAATTTCATACCCTAATAAATGGGACCTTCTTAGAGCAGAAAGTATTGGAGAAAACCCTGGTGGACAAATAATGATACACGGTCTGCCTAATGGTAAAAGTTCATTAGATGTAGGCCATTTAAACAAAGATTGGACAAATGGTTGTATTGCTGTTCACAATCATGAAATAAAGGAAATATTTAATATAGTGGTAAGAGGAACCCCTGTATTTATAAGAAAATAAATTAACTTTTAAATAACTCGCTTTCAAATTTAAACGATTTAAATTCTAACATATTATCACTTGGATCAGATACAAAAAATGTTCCTTGCTCCCCTGTTTCTCCTTGAAATCTAATATATGGATCAATATAGAATGATATTTTCTTATTTTTTAAATCATTAGCTAACCTATTCCAAGAGTCCCAGCTAAATATAATTCCAAAATGCCTAACAGGTACATTCTTACCATTTACTTTATTTGTAGATGTTTTAAAACATTCATCAGGTTTTAAATGTGCAGTAATTTGATTATCAAAAAAATCAAAGTCTACCCAAGAATCAGTAAAACGCCCTATCTTACAACCCAACGTATTTACATAAAAATCTCTAGCTAATTCAAGATCATGTACTGGAAAAGCAAGATGAAAGCATGGAAAAGACATAATGTATATTAGTGTTTAGATAATGCTAAGTCTATTCAAAATAAAGTAAATTAATTATATACTCTATCTAGTATATTTTTAAAAATTAAAGCTGGACTACTTGATCCAGAAACCCCTAGCATCTTTGTATCGTTATCTTTTCCTAACCACACACCAATTACTAAATCATTGCAATAACCTATAAACCAAGCGTCACGATTATTCTGACTAGTTCCAGTCTTACCGTATATTATATTATTTTTTATATTTGCCTTTTTTCCAGTTCCATAGTTAACCACAGCTTTCATCATTCCTTTTATTCCTTTTATAGAGCTGTTTTTTAATATACTAGAACGCTCAGAATTCATTCTTAGCCAAATTTCTTTTCCATATCTATCTTTTATTTGAGTATAACCAAATGGAAAAACAGGAATACCATTGGCGCTAATTCCTGCATAAGCAGCAGTCAGTTCTAGCAGTGAAATTTCTGCAACTCCTAGAGCTAATGCAGGCTCATCAGGCAAATTAGAAGTGATTCCTAGTCTTTTAGCAATTTTAATTACGTTAGCTCTTCCCACTTTTTGTGAAATTTTTACAGCAGCTGAATTTGAAGAATAAGCAAAAGCTTGTTCTAAAGTAATATTACCCAAATACTTGTCGCCAGAGTTGCGTGGTTTCCAACCATTAATTTCTATTGGTTCATCCAAAATCGACTCTCTAATACCATAACCTTCTTCTAAAGCTGCAAGATAGACAAACACTTTAAACGCCGATCCTGGTTGTCTAAGTGCTTGAGTAGCTCTATTAAATTGACTATCATACCAGTTGCGTCCTCCTATCATTGCTCTTACTGCACCATCTCTTTCCATAATTACGACAGCAACTTGTATGTCTGATTCTAATTTATTTAATTCATGCATTGTGGCCTGCTCTGCAATATACTGTACAGTTGGATCTAATGTACTAGTTATAACTACATCAGCCTCTCCGTTAGCAATACCAGAAGGGACATTTGAAAAAACCCAATCCGTAAAATATCTTTTTGAATTGGACTTAGCTAAAGATCTATTTAATATAGGAAAACCTTGACTTAAAGTAGTATTTAACTGGTCAATACCTATAAAACCCATATCATACATAGCTTTAAGAACATTGTTTCCTCTCTTTTTAGCTCGTTTCTTGCTTCTAAAAGGAGAGTATTTACTGGGTGCTTTAAGCAATCCTGCTAATATTACTGATTCTTTTAAAGAGAGGTTTTTAGGAGTTTTCCCAAAATATCCTTTAGAAGCAGCTGATATTCCATAAAAGCCAGAACCAAAATATGCTCTATTAAGATATATAGTTAATATTTGATTTTTTGAATATTGGTGTTCTAACCATAGTGATAACATTAATTCCTTAACTTTCCTGCTTAATGTCTTTTCAGGAGTTAAGAAAACTAATTTTGCTACTTGTTGAGTTAAAGTTGAGCCTCCTTCTTTAATATCTGCAGATAAAATATTCTTTATTAAGGCCCTAAATACGCCTATAGGGTCTATACCAAAATGACGATAGAATCTCCTATCTTCTATTGCTATTACAGCATTTAACAAGTCAGAACCAATGTCTTTAATAGTTACTATTCCACC
Organism: uncultured Alphaproteobacteria bacterium; assembly: GCA_964392475.1. Classification (GTDB taxonomy): domain Bacteria; phylum Pseudomonadota; class Alphaproteobacteria; order TMED109; family TMED109; genus CAYMQD01. The sequence goes on along the minus strand of CAYMQD010000089.1, from coordinate 6,915 downwards.
ATAAACCTCTCCATAATTAGCTACTACGCTCCCGTCTCTAGCTTGTACACTTATAGAGGTTAAGCGAGTCTTTCCCCCAAGTTTTGACACTTGAGGTAAGGTATAAGCACACCATGCCACCCAACAAAAAATATAAAAAAGTGATAAAGTTAAAAAAACTTTTAATAATTTATATAAATTTATTTTAAAAAATCTTATATACCACTTAAAGGATTTATAATTTTTAGAATTAGATTTTTTCTTTTTCATTAGAGAACAACATAATTATATATCTAGGTTTTCAACCTCCAGAGCTCTTCTTTGTATAAAGTCTCTCCTAGGTTCTACTTCATCTCCCATTAAAGTTTTAAAAACTTCATTTGCTTCACTAGCGTCATCAATCTTCACTTGAAGTAAAGACCTTGCGTCCGGGTCTAATGTGGTTTCCCATAATTGTTCAGGATTCATTTCTCCTAAACCCTTATAACGTTGTACATTCATTCCTTGTTTCCCAATCTCCGATAAATTATTAAGTAGATCTATGGGTCCTTTTACAGGTCTTTCTTCACCATCTATTATTAAAATAGCACCATTAAAATAATAATCCTGTAAGTCATTAGCAAACTCATTCAAGCGCCTTGTTTCTGGCATTAATATTACAGATACATCAATAGTATACTCAGATACTACACCTTTATTATCTTGAATAAAAACGTAACAATTTTGTTCTGTATCAAAATTACCTTTCCATACTCCTCCCTCTTTAAAATTATATCTATTTATGTGTTCTGCTACAAAATTTGCCGCTTCCTTAGCTTCTTTAACATTCTCCATAATGGACTTTTTAAGAGCCCCACAAACCGCAAGACGTTCAACTAAACCTGAATGGGCTCTCTTTCCTATTACATTTAAAGCCTTAGTTTGCCAACTTGCAGCGATAGCTATGGATAACAAATCTTTCCCTGTATGTTGTTTTTTTTCTTTACCAACTTGTAAAACTGTATTCTGTATTGCAGAATTGATCACAAATCTTTCTAAGTCCATATCACTCTGAAGATAGACCTCACTTGATGATTTTTTTACTTTGTATAGAGGTGGTTGAGCGATATATAAATGCCCATTATTAATTAATTCTACCATATGCCTATAAAAAAAAGTCAGTATTAGAGTTCTAATATGAGCACCATCTACATCTGCATCAGTCATAATAATTATTTTATGGTAACGCAACTTAGTAAGACTAAACTCGTCTTTTATACCTGTACCTAGAGCAGCTATAAGTGTTCCTATCTCATTTGAAGATAAAATTTTCTCAAGTCTGGCTCTTTCAACATTTAAAATCTTTCCCCTTAAAGGAAGTATAGCTTGGTAAACTCTATTACGTCCCTGTTTTGCTGATCCACCTGCACTATCTCCCTCAACAATAAAGATTTCAGATTTTAAAGGGTCTTTCTCCTGACAATCAGCTAATTTTCCTGGAAGATTAGCTATATCCAACGCACCCTTTCTTCTTGATAACTCTCTAGCTCTTCTTGCTGCTTCTCGCGCGCTTGCAGCATCTACAACTTTTTGTACTATAATCTTAGCTTCTGCAGGATTTTCATCAAACCAAGAAGACAACTGATTTGATACTAAAGTTTCTACTACTGCCCTTACTTCAGATGATACTAATTTATCTTTTGTTTGAGATGAAAATTTAGGATCGCTTAATTTTACTGAAAGTACAGCACTCAAGCCTTCTCTCATATCATCCCCTGTTAAAGATAGTTGTTTTTCCCTTCTACCTATAGGATTATCTTTTGTATATTTAACAATAACTCTAGTAAGAGCTGCTCTGTAGCCTGCTAAGTGGGTGCCTCCATCTCTTTGAGGTATGTTATTGGTAAAACTATATACTTGCTCATAGTAACCACTATTCCATTGCATAGCTACTTCAACAAGAATACCATCTTTTTCTCCAGAAATTAAAACAGTTTTTTCGTGTAATACTTGTCTACTTCTATCTATCCATTTGACGAAAGCACTAATTCCTCCTTCATAGTAAAACTCTTTACTATCTAGCTCTTTTTCACGTGAATCTTTTAATAAAATTTTAATGCCTGCATTTAAAAAAGCTAATTCTCGAAGTCTTCTCTCTAAAATTAAAACCTTAAATTCAGTTTGTGAAAATACAGAAGTAGATGGTAAGAATTTTACTTGTGTACCTGAAACTTCGGAGCCTTCCCCTGTTTCTTTTAAAGGCTTAATGGCTTCTCCATTTTCAAAATTTATTTCATAAATTTTACCATTACGATATATTTGAAGCTCTAATCTCTCAGATAAAGCATTAACTACGGAGACCCCGACGCCATGTAACCCACCAGATACCTTATATGAGTTTTCATCAAATTTTCCCCCTGCATGCAATCTGGTCATAATAACTTCAGCCGCAGAAATACCTTCTTCTTCATGAATTTCTATTGGTATACCTCGACCATTATCAGTAACAGTTGCAGAACCATCCGGGTTTAATCCAACCTCTACCCTATCGCAATAACCTGCCATAGCTTCATCTATAGCATTGTCTACTACTTCAAATATCATATGATGCAAACCTGTTCCATCATCTGTATCACCAATATACATACCTGGTCTTTTACGAACCGCATCTAGTCCTCGCAAAATTTGGATTGATTTAGCGTCATACTCTATATCATTTTGATTGATAACATTATTTTCATTACTATTTTTATTTTGCTCACTCATTAAGCTAACCCTAACTTTGATTATTACTTTTTAATTTAAAAAACTCACATTTTCCTTTAAAAGAATTAAAACTCGTCATTTCGCTTCCAGTCATCCATGTTTGAGCTCCCAATGAAATAATTTCATCTGCTAAAAACAATTTGTGCTTGTCATCAAGATGCGCAAAAATCTCATCTAAAAGCAAAATAGGTGTTTGACCATCTCTAAATGAGGTAACTTTAGCAGCGGCAAGAATAATTGAAATTAATAATGCTTTCTGTTCTCCCGTAGAACAGAATGCTGCAGGCAATGAACGTTTTTTATCAAACACCTGAAAATCTGACCTATGCACACCAATTTCACTACCCCCTGTATAAGAATCTCTTTCTCTATTAGATTTCCACATCTCAGCTAATTTTTTCTCAACAGCTAAAGCTGTATCACAATCTAACATATCTTCCACCTTGCCCTTAAAGGTGATTTTTGGAATAGGAAATAAATCTTCATTCTCATGAAGCATAGAAATGATTTTATTTGTCGTCTCTAATCTACTTGTAGCAACAATGACTGCAATTTCTGCTAATTTAATTTCCAAAGCATTTAGCCAGCTTATTTCATTTTTATTTGTTTTAAGCACAAAAGATCTTTGCTTTAGAAGTTTTAAATACTTAGTAACCCAGCCCGCATGGTTTATGTCAATACCACTAAAAAGTCGATCAATATATCTAAGCCGTATAGATGGAGAATCAGTAAACAGTCTATCCATACCAGGACCAACCCATAGAAGACTCATTTTTTTTGAAAAATGCGACCCGCCTAAGCCATTTTCTCCATCTACTCGAGTTTTTCTTTGTTTTGATTGAATATCAAAGCTAGTGCCTATCTCAGTTATCAAATCCTTTTTTGAAGACAAATGAGCAGAAACCGCAAAGCTATATTTCCCAAATGAAACCATGTCTGCAAATTTTGCTCTCCTTATCCCTTTACCAGCAGAAAACAAAGAGATTCCTTCTAAAATATTGGTCTTACCTGTTCCGTTTGACCCTATTATAGCTACTGGCCCAATTGAAGGTTCTAAGGAAAAATCAATATGATTCCTATAATTTATAAATTTTATCTTTACTAATCCAGATAATAAAGGCTTGTCATGATTATTAAAAATAAATTTTCTGTTATCGTTAGCCAGATTCATTTAAACACGCATAGGCATAAGTACATACAAAACCCTTGGGTCATCAACATCAGTAAGAATTGTAGGAGAAACAGAATCAGCTAGAAGTAACTCAGTCTTACCACCTTCTATTTGCCTAGCAACATCCAAAACATATTTAGAATTAAAACCTATATCTATTGCTTCTCCATTATATTCCGCTGTTATTTCCTCGTTGGCGCTTCCCTGTTCGGGACTATCAGCAGAAACAATAAGAGCATCTTGCTTTAAAGCTAGTTTTACAGCTCTAGATCTATCATTTGAAACTATTGAAACCCTATCAACGGCCTCAGAAAACAAATTTGTTTCTATAGTAAGTTTTTTATTGTTTCCATCAGGAATTACTCTGTTATAATCAGGAAAAGTACCATCAAGTAATTTGGATGTTAGAACGACTCCACCTAAATTAAACTGTATACGTGTATTTGAGATTTGTACAGACACGTTACCTGTTTTGTCTTCTGTTAGTTTTCTTACTTCTGTTACAGTTTTTCTTGGTAAAATAATACCTTCAAGTTCATCTGCTTCATTTGGAAGAATCGTTTCCACTCTAGAAAGCCGGTGACCATCTGTTGCAACAGCACGAAGAAAGGTTTGCTCATCTTTTTTCAAAGTATGTAAATATATACCATTTAGATAATATCTAGTTTCTTCACTTGACATTGCAAACGCAGTCTTATCAATTAGTCGGCGAAATTCCTCTACAGATAGTTCAAATTTTGTCTGAAAATCTTTAGACTCTAGACTGGGAAAATCCTCAGATGGAAGACACATGAGAGTAAAAGAAGACCTACCTGAACGTAATTCTATTCTCCCTTTAGTTTCTCCTGTATTCAATTCTACTTTCGACCCATCAGGAAGTTTTCTAACTATTTCGTGTAACATATGAACAGGAGTAGTAACCGCACCTTCCTGTTCTACTTCACATTCTACTTCCTCTACCTCTGAAATATCCATATCAGTAGCTGTCAATGACATCATATTACTATATGCATCTAGGAGAACATTGGACAAAATTGGAATTGGAATTCTTCTTTCTACCACACCATGAATATGCCCCAAAGCCTTCATTAGGATAGACCTATCAATTATAATTTTCATGATTCCTTAAACCTCCTATAACACTTATGAGGTGTATTGATTAAAAACAAAAAATTACTAATACTACTACAAATAGACTACTCAATATCATCATATCCTATATATAGATATATACAAATAGTCATGTTACAATTTTTATGTATTATTTAAGTATATCTTAAAGCTAATCTTTAAGAAAACTTGCGGCTAATTTAAAAAAAATATATAAAATATCTGATTTCAACCTTCAAGTGTCCTTTTTATTAGCTCCAAGTGTTCTGCAAATGAAGAATCTATCTTTGAAAGCTGTTCAACTCGCCGAACTGCATGCATAACTGTAGTATGGTCTCTACCTCCAAACTTCCTTCCTATTTCTGGAAGAGATCTCGAAGTTAACTGCTTAGCCAAATACATTGCTACCTGTCTGGGTCTTGCTACTACCCTTGCCCTTCTTGCAGACACCATATCATTTAACCTAACATTAAAATAGTCAGCTACTTTCCTTTGAATTTCTTCAATAGTTAACCTACGCGAATTCGCCCGAAGTAAGTCGTGTAAAAGTTCTTGTGTTGTTTCTATAGTTATTGGTCTTCCTACTAACTCCGAATGAGCTACTAGTCGCTTTAAGGCACCTTCAAGCTCTCTTACATTTGATGTAATTCGATGAGCTAAAAATTCTAGTATCTTTCTAGACACTTCTACAGAACTAACTTCTTCTGCTTTAGCTTCAAGAATGCTTAAACGTAGCTCATATGTTGTTGGATGTATTTCACCAACCACCCCCCATCCAAGTCTAGACCGCAAACGCTCCTCAATACCACCTAGATCTGCAGGCGAACGATCTCCAGACACTACAACCTGCTTTGATTGATCTACAAGAGCATTAAATGAATGAAAAAATTCTTCTTGTGTACTATCTTTTCCTGCAATAAACTGCACGTCATCTACCATTAGTACATCTACAGAACGAAACCTTTCCTTAAATGACATTGTATCTCTAAACCTTAAAGCGCGAACAAATTCATACATGAATTTTTCAGCCGATAAATAATAAACTCTTCGATTAGGATTTTTTTCTCTTATTCTCCAAGCAATAGCATGCATTAGATGTGTCTTTCCTAATCCAACTCCTCCATATAAAAATAAAGGGTTTAAAGAGACTTCTTTACTATCTGCAACACGCAGCGCTGCTGCATGAGCAAATTCATTCGGGCGCCCAACTATAAAATTTTCAAAGGTATAGCGAGGATCCAACGGGGACAGACTACTGCGAGGAACCAGGTTAGTTTCTTCAGCATTTATATCAATTGATTCGGAATCTAATTCATCTTTTATCGCCACGTCACTGTCTACATAAATCTCAACACTTTGAATCTGTGAATCTATACTTTTCCAAATACTTTTAATTTTATCCCCATAGTGCGGTACAACCCAATCACGCAAAAACTGGTTTGGAATAGCTAATTTTAGATGATCTGAATTTTTTCCTATAAACACCAACTGAGCTAGCCAACTTTTAAATGCTACTTCGCCCACTTCATTTCTAAGTTTAACTCTAACTTCTTGCCATATTGATTCGGGTAGTTTTAGATTATTTTTAATTTCTTCTGAACCCACAGCACTATACCTCCCTATCTACGGCTTACCGCAGGTTTCTTAAGAATTAAAAAAAGGCCAAGTCCGACCTTTATACAAAAATATATTAACTAGAATGTTTATTCCCAGTAAACCCAATAGACTATAATACTACACAGAAACCAACTAAAATATTATCTTCTCCAACTTATTACATAAGAATCTGATTTCAATATACTATCGTCTTTCCTCTAGTTTTTAATAATAGCTCGCAATAAAGCATAACGCAACCTTACTGTAACGTATATTTTCAATTTATTCATTATTTATTGGAAAGAATCTTAATT
>CAYMQD010000088.1:0-4308 GCA_964392475.1 uncultured Alphaproteobacteria bacterium | reverse complement strand
TTAGAGAGCTTGGTTATATGATGGTGGTAGGAAATATAATTGTTTTTGTTCATGCTGTAGTTACTTTGCCTGCATTGCTGGCTATATTACCTGCAAGAGTAAAGGCTAAGGGTCATTCTGTAGTTGAAAACAAAATGGAGCAATTGAGCAATTATGTAATTAAGAATAGATCAAAAATCTTTTTTGGTTCTGGTTTTATTATGATTTTGCTTGTTCTTGGGATGACACAGATAAAGCTAGATGATACCTGGACTCTATACTTTGATGAGCGTTTTGAAATTAGAACGCATACAGATTTTGTAGAAGATAATCTTACTGGAATGAACAGTATAGAATATTCAATACCAGCAGAGGGTGAGAATGGAATAAACGATCCAGATTACCTTCATAATCTTGATAAATTTGCTTCGTGGTACAAGCAACAACCAGGAGTTAACCATGTAACTGTAATATCTGATACTATAAAGCCTCTAAATAAGGCAATGCATTCAGATGATCAAATATATTATCGAATACCAGAAAGTAGAGATTTAGCGGCCCAATTCTTATTGTTATATGAGCTTTCCGTTCCTTTCGGATTAGATTTAAACAATAGAATTAATGTAGCTAAATCTGCGACTAGAATGACAGTTTCGCTTAAACATGTTTCCAATGATGATATTAGAGAATTAGAAGCGGCAGCTCAGATTTGGTTAGCCGACAATATACCATCTTTTAATACCACCGGAAGTGGCTTATCTGTGATTTTTTCACATTTTTCCAAGCGCAATATTGATTCAATGTTAGGAGGAACTGCTATTGCTTTAATTCTAATATCCTTCATACTTATTGTTGCACTGAGAAGCTTTAAAGTAGGCTTTTTAAGTCTTATACCTAATCTTTTTCCAGCTGCTATGGGCTTTGGACTTTGGGGGTATTTATTTCACGAGGTTGGGGTTGCAATATCTGTAGTTGCAGCAATGACGCTTGGCATTGTGGTAGATGATACGGTTCATTTCCTTAGTAAATATCTTCGTGCAAGAAGAGAGAACAATGCTAGTTCAGAGGAAGCTGTTGTTTACGCATTTAAGAACGTTGGTTTTGCACTTATAGTTACTACTATCGCATTAGTAGGAGGTTTTACAGTTTTAGCTATGTCAGGATTTAAAGTGAATTCAGATATGGCTAAGCTGACAGCTATTACAATTGCTTTTGCATTAGCAGTAGATTTAACGTTTTTGCCATCCCTACTTATGTATCTTGACAGAGAAAAAAAATCTTCAAGCAAAAATACAACTAACAGAAGTAATGCTTCCTAATTTTATTGGAGATAGTTCAGATGAATATAATCTATAAAAACTTTTTTAATGTTTGTTTGGTGTGCGTATTTATTCTTTTTCCGTTGCATCTTCTAGCGGAAACGCCGGAAGAAAAAGGCCTAAGAATAGCAGAAGAAGCTCATGATTATGACGAGGGTTTTGGAGATTCAGAAGCCTCTATGAAAATGATATTAAGAAATGCTCATGGAGAGGAAAGTAGCCGTGTTTTTCGAAGCAAAACTCTCGAGGTAGAAAATGATGGTGATAAAACGTTATTTGTTTTTGATAGTCCACGTGATGTAAAAGGCACAGCAACATTAACATTTACACATAAAATGGACCCAGATGATCAATGGTTATATCTTCCAGCTCTAAAAAGAGTAAAGAGAATTACCTCGGATAATAGATCAGGTTCTTTTGTTGGTTCAGAGTTTGCTTATGAAGACTTAGGGAGTCAAGAAGTAGAGAAATATACGCGTAAATTCTTAAGAGAAGAAGATTGTCCAGGGTTCAGTGAATCAGTTTGTCATGTTTTTGAGCGATATCCAGTAGAAAAAAGCTCAGGCTATACAAGACAGGTGGTTTGGATGGATAAAGAACATTATAGGGTTTGGAAAATAGATTATTTTGATAGAAAGGATGAACTATTAAAAACACTTATTTTCGAGAATTATAAGTTATTTGTAAATCGCCATTGGCGAGCTATGGGTCTTAAAATGACTAATCATCAAACTAAAAAGTCGACAGATATTGAGATAAATGAGATGAGTTTACAAGTGGGTTTGACTTCTAGAGATTTTGATCAAAAATCTCTGTCCCGTGTACGCTAGATAGACATTTGACTCATTTAAGAGCTATTTACTTTTTCTTCTGGGTAATTTCTTTAATTACTATTAGTTCTACAGCTTATTCAAAAACCGCTTATTTTGAGTTAGTTGGTGAGAGTGGTTTTTCTTATAGAGTTTTTAATGAGGAACCTAATTATGATGGGCAATCGAGTAAAAACTTATCTTTTTATTTAGAGCCGGAGTTTTTTTATGAGTGGAATCAACGATTATCTTTTACTTTTAGACCATTTACTAGATATGATAATGTAGATCACAGAAGAACACATACAGATATTCGAGAAGCTATATTAAAGTTTATAGAGGATGATTGGGAAGTAGGATTAGGAATAGACCGAATATTTTGGGGTGTGGCGGAATCAAAGAATTTAGTGGATGTAATAAACCAAACAGATTCTATTGAAGGGCCATCAACTGAAGAAAAGTTAGGTCAGCCTATTATATCATATACCAAGATATCTCGAATTGGCTATTTTGATGTCTTTTACATGCCATATTTTAGATTAGGTAATTCTCCCGGAAGACAAGGGAGGCTTAGAATCGATCCAATAGTAGACTATAAAGATCCGATTTTTAGCGGTGGTGCTGGCCGCTGGTCCCCAGATGTAGCTGTAAGGTGGTCAGATAGTTTTGGCGGATATGATTTAAGCTTTCATTGTTTTAGAGGTAATGGACGTGAAGCCTCTATAAATCCTAAAATAGTAAATGGAGAATTAAAATATATTGCCGGTTATGAACGTACGAGTCAAATAGGTATGACTGGGTCTTATTCAAAGGGCCCTTGGTTATTTAAAATGGAATCTCTTTACAGAAGAGGCCAAAACAATGTAGTAAACATTCGTAAATCATTTGGATCATATATAGTAGGTTTGGAGCGGACATTTACTCGATTAGTAGGAGAAATGGGAGACTTGACTTTGTTTGGTGAATATATAAGCGATAATAGAAGAGTAAATTCACCCGAGACGCTTGAAAATGATATTTTTATTGCTGCAAGATTATCTTTAAATGATATAGATAACACTGAGTTATTTTTTGCATCTACTAGAGATTTAGGTGGAGAAGGTAATACTTTCACCTTGGAGTTTAGTAGAAGATTACATGAATCAATTAAAATTAATATTACAGGCAATGTTTATTGGTCAGCTGTACCTGGAAATCCTACATATAGCTTAAGAAGGGACGATTTTATAGAATTAAACTTAACTAAATTTTTCTAGTTTTTATTGACTAATATATTTTATCTGACTATTTAAATTTTAGGACAATAAATGAATTTAAAAAGAGAATCAAAGGCAAAAAAAAAGAATATGAAAACAACTTCAAAAGCTTCTTCAAAAAAAAATACAATTGTTAAAGTTAAAAAAAATAAAACTAGTTCCTCATTATTAAAAAGTGATTCTAAAAATGTACTTCCAGAGGATTATAAACCCAATGATAATGAAGCTTTTATGTGCGATTTACAATTAGTTTATTTTAAAAAGCGCTTGCTTGATTGGAAAGAAGAGATTTTAGCTGGAACTGAGTCTACATTAAATAATTTACAATCAGGAACGATACATCAACCAGATATCTCAGATAGGGCTAGATTAGAAGCAGAAAGGTCTTTGGAACTTCGTACTAGAGATAGACAAAGAAAGTTACTAGCAAAGATAGACGCAGCTTTGCTTCGTATAGAAGATGGTTCATATGGATACTGTCTTGAAAGTGGTGAACCAATAGGACTTAAGCGTTTGGAAGCAAGACCAATTGCTTCACTCAGCTTAGATGCACAAGAGCGTCATGAGGATATGGAGCGTAATTTTCGTGATGACTAATTTTGATATATTTTTTAATTATTTACAAATGTATTTCAAAAAGAACAAATTGTGAACTTTATGCTTGCAAAATATTAATATTAAATATATACACTAAGAATATAAAGTGAACAAAATATGAATATACACAGAATATTACAGGGGGTAAACGATGACAACGCCGGAGCTAAAGATAGTCGGTATGAATGATAAAGATAAGGATAAGGCTTTAGAAGCAGCTTTAGGGCAAATTGAACGCGCTTATGGTAAGGGCTCTATAATGAAGCTAGGTGATGATAAGTCAATAGATATAGAAGCAATATCAACGGGTTCAATCGGTTTAGATATAGCTTTAGGTATTGGTGGTTT
>CAYMQD010000087.1:0-4401 GCA_964392475.1 uncultured Alphaproteobacteria bacterium | reverse complement strand
GAATTTGATGTTAACTTATTAATCGGGGACTATACAACAGACTTAGTTAAATTAGAAAGTAGCAAAGGTGACAGGCTCTGGCTCTTTTTAGGAAGCACAATAGGTAACTTTACCCACAAAGAAGGGGTTGCTTTCCTATCTGATATTTCGAGTAAAATGCATGATACTGACAGTTTGCTTATTGGTTTTGATAGAGATAAGAGTTCAGCCGTACTTAATGCTGCCTATAATGATAAATTAGGTTATACGGAAAAGTTTAATTTAAACATTCTAAATGTTGTTGGACGTAAGTATGGGATGAATTTTGACCCCTCTTTATTTACGCATCGTGCAAGTTATAATGAAATAGATAATCAAATGGAAATGGATTTAGTTTCTAAATGTGATCAAGTTATAGAAATAAAAAAACTAAATAATTTTTTTGATATTAAAAAAGGGGAAAAAATTAGGACTGAGATAAGTAGGAAGTTTAATAATAAAAGTATTGAGATGCTTGTAGATGAGGCAGGTATGTATATAGATTCTTCTTATCAGGAAAATAAGTATTTTTATTCAATAATTATTGTTAAGAAAAAGACTTCTTAAGTAATTTTTTTTATAATAGATTTATCATATTTAGTAAATTTTAACCTGGGAGCTCCACTTTGAGCGTTAAGCTTCTCTATTTCGTCTATTTTTTCCCAATCCTCAAATGTAATAAAATTTATTTTTCGGTTAGCTAAAATATCTATTAGTTTAGATCTAGAATCAAAGTTTTTTGATGAGGATTTGCTTATAATATGTTTTGCTACAACATCTCCATCTCTTTTATTGGTTCCTATTACACCTGAAGGGCCTCTGGAAATCCATCCAGCAGTATATAGATCACTATCTATAACTCCTTCATTATTAGGAATAATACCTGACTGAGTATCAAAGCTTATTCCCTTTATGCTTTCTCCTTGATATCCTATAGCGCTTATTACAATTCCACACTTAATATCATAATAATATTTAGTATCTAATAATTTACCATCTACAATATTAGTTCTTATAAATTTTATACTTTCAATTTTTTTCTTACCATTTATTTTTACAGGTTTTGAAAAAAAATTAAAACATGCTGATTTAGTTTTTGTGTTATTCAACTGGTGGTGGAAAGAATTTAGTATTTTAATATTTTTAGAATATTCGTCTAAATTTGTATCTTTTTTGAAAAGAAAACTATATGTATCTGAGTTAGCTAAGTATTCATCTAAGATTGGCTTACAATTTTCTAATTCTCCCATTTCTCTTAGTTCTGCAATAGTAAATTTTGCCTCAAACGGTCCTCTTCTTCCTATAATATATACTTTCTTAATATTTGAGTTAGAAATAGCATTCCGAGCGTAGTCCATTATATCTGAATTATACATTTCTCTTTCATTTTTTAAAAGTACTCTTGCACAATCAATCGCAACGTTTCCATTCCCTATTACTACGGCTGTATCAGAAGATAGGTCTGGTATAAGATTGCAAAAATCAGGGTGTCCGTTATACCAACCAACAAATTCAGTAGAGCCATAAAATCCTTCTTTATTGGTTCCTTCTATATTTAGTTTTTTATCTATTCCGCAACCCGTTGCTATTACAACAGCATCATAAATTTTTCTTAATTCGTTTAAATCGATATCTTTTCCTACTTCTACATTTCCAAAATATCTTACTTTATCATTATTAGCTATCCTTTCAAAAATGCGAATAACATTTTTTGTTTTTTGGTGGTCCGGCGCTACACCATATCTTATCAAGCCATAAGGAAAAGGTAATTTTTCTAGAAAGTCTATTTTACAATCTATTTCTGACTTTAGAAGAGCCTGTGCTGTATAAAAAGCAGAAGGTCCTGATCCAACAATAATTATATTTAGCGACATTCTTTAACTGTATATTTTATTATTTTAAAATTTTTTTTTATTTAGATCATAATGAAAGTATTATAAATTAGCTAGTAAGTCGTTTCCTTACAATTGCGGATCCTTCCACTAATGCTTTAAGTTTAGAAAAAGATATTTCTCTAGACATATATTTGAATCCGCAATCTGGTGCGGTAATTATAGATTCTGGATATATGTAAGGAAAAACCTTTTCAATTCTCTTAGCTACAATATCAGGGGTCTCTACTTCATTATCCCCTAAATTTAGCACCACCAGTATAACTTTTTAATTTGATAATGATTTTAATATACTAAGGTCTAAATTAGGTTGGGATGATTCTACTGATATTTGGTCTACTGAGGTATCAGCTAGTTCTGGCAGGAAATGGTATATACTAGGTCTATCTTTAATCATTGCGGCATACCCCATGCATAAGTGCAATGCAGTAGTGCCATTAATTTTGTTAAGAGCTATATTTATTACTTCTATTGCATACTTTTTTGCCTCTTCTGGTCTAGCCTGAAGAAATGGCTCATCAATTTGTACTACATCTGCCCCTGCAGCAAATAAATCCTTTATTTCAAGATTTACGACGTGAGCGTAATCTTTGGCTAATGCAAAGGGATCTTTATAGTATGTATCTTCTGCTTGCTGGGACATTGTAAAGGGGCCTGGAAGTGTGGCTTTAATTTCTTTATCAGTATTTGCCCGCAAAAACTCTATATCTCTAACTCCTATAGGGTGAGGTCTTCTTATCGGACCTACTACAAGGGGAACGGCATTGGGTGTTCCTTTTCTAGAAATAGCAGTGCCTGATTTATTTTTATCTATTCCTTCAAGGGCTGTAGCAAACCTATTTGAATAGCTTTCTCTTCTAATCTCTCCATCTGTTAGAATATCTATTCCAGCTTTTTCTTGATCTCTAATTGCTAAAATGGTTGCATCATCTTGTGCTTCTTGTAAAAATTTTTCATCTATGTTCCAAAGGTCATTTCTCTTTACCCTCGGGGGTGAATCCGAAGCTAGCTTTAATCTATCAATAAGCCAGTTGGGTTGGGCATAACTTCCTACTAGCGAGGTAGGCAATAATTTTTTTTCATTCTGCATTTGTTAGCCACTAGTGTAAGTTTTTAATTTTAAAATTTGTTTCCATACTTAATATATATTCTATAATAATAATTACTAAACTTTTATAAGCAATATTAAAGTTTATAAAACTTTAAAATTATTTTTCTAAAATTATAATGAATTATTAAAACTAATTTATTTGTTTTTTTTCAAAATTAGTGCAAAAATTTTTATATATAATTCTTAAATATTATAGGAGGTTGCTTTGTTAGGTTTAATGGATAATGGACCGTTGTTAATTTCATCTCTTTTGGAATATGCAGGAAAATTTCATGGAAAAACTGAATTAGTAAGTAGGACTTTCTCTGGAAAGATAGAAAAAACAAATTATTCAGAAACCTTGGAGAGGTCTAAGAAATTAGCTCAAGCCTTGATAAATTTAGGAGTAAAGATAGGGGATAGAGTTGGAACTCTTGCTTGGAGCAATATTAGGCATTTTGAATTATATTTTGGAATTTCTGGATTAGGAGCAATATGTCATACAATTAATCCAAGGTTATATATGGAGCAAATTAACTTTATTATTAATGATGCAAAGGATAAATATCTTTTTATTGACCCAGATCTAGTAGAGCTTGCTGATAAAATAGAGAGTTTTCCTGATGATTTTTCAGGAATTATAGTTATGTGTAAGTCTATTGATATGCCCAATTCTGTTAATATGAAAAAATTAATTTGTTACGAAGATCTGATTGATAGTGAAGATGGAAACTATGAATGGCCTGCTTTTGATGAACTAACTGCTTCTTCCTTATGCTATACATCTGGTACCACGGGAAATCCTAAAGGTGTATTATATGCTCATAGGTCAACAGTTTTACACTCCTTAGCAGCAGCAGCACCAGACGCTATGAACATTTCAGCTAGAGATGTAGTTATGCCTGTCGCTCCAATGTTTCATGCAAATTCTTGGGGAATTCCTTATGTAGCT
This sequence comes from uncultured Alphaproteobacteria bacterium, assembly GCA_964392475.1. Taxonomy (GTDB): domain Bacteria; phylum Pseudomonadota; class Alphaproteobacteria; order TMED109; family TMED109; genus CAYMQD01. The sequence continues at coordinate 449 of CAYMQD010000087.1, read as the reverse complement.
ACTATGGCAGGGTCAAAGCTTGTTTTTCCTGGGAGACATTTGGATGGTAAAAGTTTACAGTCATTAATAGAACAGGAAAAAGTTACTTTTACAGCTGCAGTGCCAACTGTATGGTTAATGCTTTTTGACTATTTAGAAAAAAGCGGAAAAAATCTTTTTCCTCTAAAAAGATGCGCGATTGGAGGATCTGCTTGTCCTCGCTCTATGATGGAAAGTTTTAAAGAAAAATATGGTGTAACTGTTTATCATGCTTGGGGTATGACAGAGACTTCTCCTTTAGGAACTATAAATACACCTTTAGCTAAACATAGTAATTTTAATTCTCAAAAACTTCTCGACTTATCAGTAAAGCAAGGAAGACCTGTATATGGAGTGGATATAAAAATTTGTAATGATGAAGGGAAAACTCTACCTAATGATGGAAAATCATTTGGCAACCTTTTAGTAAA
>CAYMQD010000086.1:0-2892 GCA_964392475.1 uncultured Alphaproteobacteria bacterium | reverse complement strand
TAAAAACATGACTTCATGTCCTTTTAACCTCATAAATCGCGCAATAGTAGCACAGGCTAGAGTTGTATAGGCATGACCTATATGAGGAACATCATTAACGTAATATATTGGCGTTGTTATATAAAACTTACTTAACATCATTCATAATTTTTCTTAATTCTCATTTTTTTTTAGCAACCTATCAGCTTGCAAAAATATATTTATTAATAATTGTTTATTATCTAAATTAAATTTATATGTTTTTCCAGTATTTTCAGCCATATCCTGCCATAGTTCTAAAATATTTTTATGGTTTAAGAAATTTAATACATGAATAAACACCTTACGTTCATTTAGTATTAATTTTATTTTTTCTCTTTTGTCATTTCTAAATAATTTATAAATAATCATCCTATACAAAAATGTACGCAATAAATTCGCTACTAAATTAAGCTTTTCTGCGCTTAGCTTAGAGCAAAGATTATGTATATCTTCCCAGTTCAAATTAGGTGAAGATAAAAAAATTTCTAATATTATTTTGTAGAGCCTTAGACCTTCATTTATTTTTATATTGATTGCAAACCCTGGCGTGCCATTTGAAATTTTTGATAAGTCATCTAATTCTTTTTCATCAAAATCAGAGTGTTTTGCTTTAATAATTTCTAATGTATCTGTTTGGCTAAGCATTGAAAAATAAAGTTTTCTACACCTTGATATTAATGTTTTAGAAATTTCATATCTGTTATGTGAAATTAAAAAAATTACTGTTTTTTGTGGAGGCTCTTCTAAAATTTTAAGAATACTATTTACACCACTTAAGCTTAAATTATTAATCGAATCTATTATCGCTACCCGCCAATCAGATATAGTAGGTGTTTTAGAGAGAAAAACATTTATCTCTCTAATATTACCTATAGAAATAATTTTTTTAGATAAATATTCATGATTATTTGTATTTTGCTCTGCAACAAATAAATCTGGATGTGCAGAAGACTTTATTAAAGAAGAGGTTTTAGTTTCTTTAATTTCGTTCAATCTTCTTGCTTTTTCTTTAGATCCTAAAATAAAATTACTTGCATGATAAGCAAACGTTGCCTTTCCTATACCTTCGGGCCCACTAATTAGCCAAGCATGATGCATAAGTTTTGTATTCCATGCCATTTCAAAAGCCTTAATAGCATTTGCATGTCCTATAAGTTTTGTAGAATATTTTGGATGTAATAGATGATCCATATTAATTACATAAACGGTCATTAATAATTTTTATAATGCTGTCTTTTAATTCTTTTTCTTCTTTATCAGCGTCTATAACTATATATCTTTCTGGGTTTTTCATAGCTAAGTTAAGAAAAGCATTTCTAGTTTTTTTATGAAACTGTATACTATACTGCTCAAATTTATCTAGCTCTGACCTTTTAGAAACTCTATTTAATCCTATTTGAGGATCTAAATCTAGTAGAACTGTTATATCTGGTTTTACATTTCCAATAGCAATATAGTTTAGGCTATTTATAATTTTTATACTTACTCCTAACCCATTACCTTGGTAAGCTATAGTAGAATCTATAAATCTATCACAAATAACTATGTGTGTTTTTTTCAGTGCTGGCTCTATTACTTGTTTGAAGTGCTCTCTTCTTGCAGCAACTATTAGAAACGCTTCTGAAATACCGTCTAATTTAGGCAAATTCTTATCTAAAACTATGCTTCTAATTCTTTCGGCATTTAAAGTACCTCCTGGCTCACGAGTTCTAGTTACATTTAATTTCTTTGATTTTAAGTATTCGTATAAGTAATTTATTTGTGTTGTTTTCCCAGATCCTTCTATACCCTCAAATACAATAAATAAACCTTTGGATAGAAGCTTATTCATTCTATAGGAAGACCAAATATTAAATAGCTAAAAATAGATATCATTCTTTTAAAAAGGCCTGATCTTTCTACGCTATTTTTTGCGTACAAAGGATATTCGTTTGTACCATTTGCAGTATTCTCTACTATGAGTTTTGCATACTGTTTACCAGTATATATTGGCGCTTTAATTGGAGACACATAAGCTGCTTTTACTAACAAATTTTTTTTTCCTGTTTTTCTAGGTATGGTAACAGTAATTGGATCTTTTGTTATTAAACTTACTCCAGGGTCATAACCTAGCCAAACTCCTGCCTCAGTAACTGTTTCATTTTTAGAAAAAAGTACTATATTTTCAAATTGACGAAAAGCCCAGTTTAAAAGTCTATTTGATTCAGATGCTCTTTTTTTAGCGCTTTCTATACCGTTGAGAACCATTATAACCCTTCGGTTATTTCTTGTAGCAGTCGCCACAAGTCCATACTTAGAACCTTCTGTAAAACCTGTTTTCATTCCATCAGCGCCTGATTTAGAAAAAAGTAGAGGGTTTCTGTTACCTTGCTTAATATTGTTATATTTAAAAGATTTTTCCGCAAACATGGGAAAGTAATCTGGGAAGTCAATTATAATTCTTTTTGTTAGTATAGACAAATCTTTGGGTGACATATAGTGTTCATCATCTGGCCATCCCGTAGAATTCGAAAAATTACTTTGATATAAGCCTAAACGGTCTGCTGTCCTATTCATTTCATCAACGAAAGCTTCTTCCGTTCCAGATAGTCCTTCAGCAATTACAATACATGCATCGTTCCCAGATTGAACTATTATTCCTCTCAATAAATCTTCTACACTTACTGTAGTTCCATATTCAACAAACATTCTGGAACCTCTCTTATTCCATGCTTTTTCTGAAACAGGTAATTCTGTACTTAACTCTAAGTTTCCGTTTCGCAAAGCTTCAAAAACAAGATATATTGTCATTAACTTGCTCATAGATGCTGGAGGCATATGCATATTTGAGTTTTTATCTAAAAGCACGGCTCCTGAATCAAAATCTACTAT
>CAYMQD010000085.1:0-7890 GCA_964392475.1 uncultured Alphaproteobacteria bacterium | reverse complement strand
CGGCAGGGAGAAGTTCATCTCCTGATTGAATTTTTTCTATCTTCTCAGAAAAACGTTCTTGAAGACGCTTTATATCAGAGTCACATTCTTTTTTTAAAGATTCAATTTCATCCATAACTGATTGATTCTTAGTAATAACTTTCCACCATTCAGAAAAATCTAGGTCATCAAGCATTTTTTCATTAATTTTACTGCCTGTATCCATACCTTTAGGACCAGACTTTACTTGCCGACCTAATAATAATGATTTTAATCTTTGATAAATATTCTGTTCTATTATTCTTCGTTCATCGTCTCTATCTTCAGCTAAGCGGTCAATATCCTCACGTTCTATTGATAAAGCTCTTTCATCTTTATCTACTCCTCTTCTAGAAAAAACTCTGACCTCCACTACGGTACCAGAAACACCTGGGGGTAGCTTTAGAGAAGTATCTCTAACATCAGCTGCTTTTTCACCAAAAATGGCTCTAAGCAATTTTTCTTCCGGAGTCATAGGAGATTCTCCTTTTGGAGTAACCTTTCCTACAAGAATATCATTAGGATTCACTTCGGCACCAATATAGACTATTCCTGCTTCATCAAGGTTACGTAAGGACTCTTCACCTACATTTGGTATGTCTCTAGTTATTTCTTCAGGTCCTAATTTTGTATCTCGAGCCATTATTTCAAATTCTTCTATATGTATAGAAGTAAAAACATCATCTCGAACTATCCTTTCTGAAATTAGAATAGAATCTTCAAAGTTATATCCATTCCATGGCATAAAAGCGACTAATACATTTCTTCCAAGAGCTAATTCACCTGTATCAGTTGATGGTCCATCTGCGATAACATCATTTTCCTTAACATAGTCTCCTACCTTTACTAGGGGCCTTTGATTAATTGATGTGTTTTGGTTAGATCGTTGAAACTTTAATAAATTATATATATCAACTCCTAAAATTTTGTCTCCAGATTCATCAGCCGATACTCTGATAACTATTCTGCGCGCATCAATTTGGTCAACTATTCCTGACCTTTTAGCAACTAAAGTGGCACCTGAATCTCTAGCAACAACTTCTTCCATACCTGTACCAACAAGAGGAGCTTCTGCTTGAACCAAAGGAACAGCTTGGCGTTGCATATTAGAACCCATTAAAGCTCTGTTTGCATCATCATTTTCTAGAAACGGTATTAATGCAGATGCAACAGAAATTAGCTGCTTTGGAGAAACATCCATATAGTCTATTGAATCTGGTGCAGAAGTTATAAAATCAGCATTCCTTCTACAAGATACTAGATCTCTCTGAAAACTTCCATCTGTCTCCAATGGAGCATTTGCTTGAGCAATAGTATGACGCACCTCCTGCATAGCAGATAGATATACTACTTCCTCAGTGACTTTTCCATTTATCACTTTTCTATATGGACTCTCTATAAAACCATATTTATTTACTAGAGCGTATGTAGCTAAACTGTTTATAAGCCCTATGTTAGGTCCTTCAGGAGTTTCAACAGGACATATCCTACCATAATGAGTAGGATGAACATCCCTAACCTCAAATCCAGCTCTTTCCCTAGTAAGCCCGCCTGGGCCTAATGCTGAAAGCCTACGCTTATGTGTAATTTCAGATAAAGGGTTTGTCTGATCCATAAACTGCCTCAATTGAGAACTTCCAAAAAACTCCCTAACAGCCGCTACAGCAGGCTTTGCATTAATAAGATCATGAGGCATCATTTTTTCTATTTCTGCTGAACTCATTCTTTCCCTTATAGAACGCTCCATCCTTAAAAGGCCAAGACGATATTGATTTTCCATAAGTTCCCCAACTGATCTAACACGTCTATTTCCTAAGTGGTCTATATCATCTACTTCACCTCTTCCTTCTTTTAAAGAAATCAAGGTTTTTATTACTGATAATATGTCTTCTCTTATGAGTTCTCTTTTTTCATCAGATATATTCTTATCCAAACGTGAATTCATCTTTACTCTTCCAACGTCTGAAAGGTCATAACGCTCTGAACGTATTACCTCAACTTGTTCTTCTTTAACCCAAACAGCAGGAGGAGCGTTTCCCCTGGCGCTTGAAGAAATTCCTATAAGTTTCCATCCTTCTCTTTCTTCAATCAGCCAAGCACCTTCAGATTCTATCAAGTCTTTAGATTCTGATAAAATTATGTCTCCCTTTTTATCAGGTTGCGATCTTCCTTTTACTATTTCTGATTTAAACTTAACCGTTGCTAAAAATAGACCATAAAATAGCCTCTCTGCGCTTTCTTCGGTTGGAGGTTCTCCTGGTCTCATTACCCTGTATATTGCAAACAGAGCATCCTCTCTGGTAAGAGCACTGTCAGCAAAGAGCGTATCTCTAATATTTGAACCTCTTTTTCCTCCAGTATCTAATACGAAAAACTCTTTTATATTTTTTTCGTTAAACGTCTTTAATGAATTTTCATTTATTTCATCGCCAGCTTCAGCAAAAATTTCTCCTGTATTTTCATCAAATATATCTTCAGCTATAAATTTACCTATCAAGCTAGAACTTGGAACTAATAGCTCTTTTAACCCCTCATCTTGAAGCTTTTTCAATGTTCTAGCAGTAATACGTTCCCCTGTTTTTACATGAGTTTTTCCTGTATTAGCATCCACTAAATCATAGACAGCCTTTCCTCTCATATCCCTAGGATTAAATTCTGTCCTGTAATTTTCTTTTTTTTCAAATATATATTTTACTTTTTCATAAAATACATCAAATATCTGGTCAATATCTAATGCTAATGCTCGAAGAATAGTAGTTACAGGAAGTTTTCTCCTTCGATCTATCCTAACATTAATAAGGTCTTTAGAATCAAACTCTATATCTAGCCAAGAACCCCTATATGGTATTATCCTAGCTGCAAATAATAGTTTTCCTGATGCATGTGTTTTTCCTTTATCATGATCAAAAAACACTCCCGGAGATCTGTGCATTTGGCTAACAATAACTCTTTCAGTGCCGTTTATGACAAAAGTACCTTTATCTGTCATCAAAGGCATATCTCCCATAAAAACATCTTGTTCTTTTATGTCCCTGATGGAACGAGAACCAGATTCTTCATCAACTTCCCAGACAATGAGCCGCAACGTTACCCTTAGAGGGGCTGAATAAGTCATCCCCCTTTGGCGACACTCTTCTACATCATATTTTGGTTTATCAAACTTATAGTGGACAAACTCGAGATTAGATCTATCTGAAAAATCCTTAACTGGGAATATAGAATTAAATACCGCTTCAATCCCCTTATCTAACCGGCTTTTTTGTTCAACTTCTCTTTGTAAGAATTGTTCATAAGATGATTTTTGTATCTCAATTAGATTTGGCATATCGACAGATTCTTTTAAACGTCCAAAATAGCGACGAACTCTCTTACGACTAGCATAGCTAATAGTTTGATTCATGAAATATAACCCTTCAGATCTAAATCCTTAAGAATTTTTTGTAAAATTAATTGGTTAAAAAAAAGCAAACGTCCTCTTCCATAACAATGAAGAATGGGCTAAAAGTGACTTACCTCTAAAAAACATAATCAAGAGTTTGCCACCAGTTCTTTAATTTTAGTAATCATAAACTGTATGTGTAAGAATCTTTTCAATTCATTTAAATTTCATATGGTTCCAAGAGCATGTATACTAGGTGAATCCAACTAAGTGAAGTACTTTTGTAAATAAAATAAATAATTCTAACAAAAGTATTGAAATTAGTCAGTTTCTAAAGCTACTTGATCTCAGCCTTTGCACCAGCATCTTCAAGTTTTTTCTTTATTTCCTCAGCCTCTTCATTAGTAACCCCTTCCTTTACAGCTTTAGGAGCTCCTTCAACTAAGTCCTTTGCTTCTTTTAGGCCTAATCCTGTAATAGCCCTTACTTCTTTAATAACATGTATCTTTTTATCTCCAGCTTCCGTCAACATTACATTAACTGTAGATTTTGTTTCTTCTGCTTGCCCTTGTCCCGAATCTGCTACAACTCCAGCAGCAGGAGCCGCAACAGTAGCGGCAGCTGCAGTAACCCCCCATTTTTCCTCTAGCATTTTTGATAATTCTGAAGCCTCTATAACTGTTAAACTAGATAGCTCATCAACTATTTTATTTAAATCTGCCATTAAAATTTCTCCTATTTATTATACTTTTACTTATCTTTGCTTACATAAGCATCTAAAACGCTAGCTACTTGGCTAGCAGGTGTTTTTAATATAGTTGCTATTTTTTGTGCAGGCATTAGGACCATTCCTGCAATCTTGCTCCTTAATTCTTCCAATGGGAGTATTCTTGCTAAATTCTCTATGCTTTTCTTATCTAACACCTTATTTGCATAGCCACCTGCTAGGATAATTAACTTTTCATTATCTTTGGAAAACTTACTAATTACCTTAGCACCTGAAACTGGGTCTTTAGAAAATACCACTGCCGTTGGACCAGAAAAATATTCTTCCAGAATTTCATATTGCGTGCCTGCAAGTGCTCTTTTTGCTAGTCTATTTTTAGTTACAAGAAACCTAACCCCTGCTTCTCTAGTTTTTTTTCTAAGTTCTGAGGTTTCACTAGCATCAAGGCCGGAATAATGCGTGATTATAACTGATTCAGCACTAGAAAATTCTTTATGAAGATCTGCAACAAGCTCCTTTTTTTCTTCCCTATTCACAATCTTTCCTACTTCTTAAAAAAATTAGACATTACATGCTCAAAGCATGTAATGTAGGCTTATATTCTGAAGGGCAATGATAAACATACCTACATCTATCCAGGCTTTTTATGCTATTCCAGCCCCTGCAGTCTCTGACGGGTTTATATCTCTAACAAATATATATTTTATGTATAGGCATTAGACTTAACTTTATAAAACGTCAAGTAATAAATTAAAATTTAATTAGATTCTATAGCAACCTCATTAATTTTTATAGAGGGCCCCATAGTTGAAGATATATAAATATTGTCTATATAACTACCTTTATGGCTAGACGGCTTAAGTTTTTTAATAGCTAATATTAGAGTTTTTATATTTTCTTCAATATCTTCTGAACTAAAACTTGCCTTTCCAATACCTGCATGCACCACTCCACCTTTATCAGTTCTAAATTCTATTTGCCCTCCTTTTACTGCTTTTACTGCTTCCGCTACATTTGGAGTTACTGTTCCCAGCTTAGGATTTGGCATTAGACCCTTTGGCCCTAAAACTTTTCCTAATTTACCAACTACAACCATCATATCCGGGGTAGCAATTACTCTATCAAATTTAATATCACCTTTTTCTACTTTTTCAGCTAAATCGTCTGCTCCTATAATATCTGCTCCTGCCTCTTTTGCTTCTTTAGCTTTATCATCCTTAGCAAAGACTGCAACTCTTACTTTCTTACCACTACCTTTAGGCAAAACAACTGTACCCCTTACAGACTGATCTGATTGCTTAGGGTCTATGTTAAGGTTAATTGAAATGTCTATTGTCTCATCGAATTTCGATGTAGCCCTTTCTTTTACCATTGTAGTTGCATCAGAAAGATTATATCTTTTTTCTATATCTATGCCTGATTTTATACCAGACATTCTTTTACTTAATTTTTTCATATTTAGCTTTTAACCTCTATTCCCATTGATCTCGCTGTTCCTTCTATTATTTTGCATGCAGCTTCTATACTGCCTGCATTAAGATCAGGCATTTTTTCTTCAGCTATCTCTTTTATTTTTGCAATAGAGATAGTACCTACGGGATCACTTATGCCAGTTGTGCCTGAACCTTTCTTAACCTTAGCCTCTCGTTTGATATAAAAACTTGCTGGAGGTTTTTTTACAATAAAATCAAAAGATTTATCTTTATATACAGTAATTACAACTGGCAACGGCATTCCTTGTTCTACAGATTGTGTTTGAGCATTAAATGCCTTACAAAAATCCATAATATTTAAACCTGCCTGCCCTAAAGCAGGACCAATAGGAGGTGAAGGATTTGCCTGACCAGCAGGAACCTGAAGCTTTACATATCCTTGTATTTGTTTTGCCATTCTTGTGTCCTTATAATATCTTTAATAACTAAAATTTTATATAACTTAAAAAAATACTTTTTGAAACAATTTAAAGTTTTTCTACTTGTGCATATTCCAGTTCCACTGGTGTGGCCCTTCCAAAAATTGATACAGCTACTTTTAGCCTCGATCTTTCTTGATCAACACCTTCTACTACTCCATTAAACGAGGTAAAAGGACCATCTGCTACCCTAACCATTTCACCAACTTCAAAAACAATAGAAGGTTTAGGGCGATCTACACCCTCCTGAACCTGATGTAATATTCGCATCGCTTCATCTTCAGATATTGCAGTAGGTTGACCTGAAGTACCTAAAAAATCTGTAACTTTTGGAATTCCTTTTACTAAATGCCAAGTGTCATCATTCATTTCCATATTAACTAATACATATCCTGGAAAGAATTTTCTTTCACTTGTTACTTTTCTCCCTTTTCTAATCTCTACCACTTCTTCAGTAGGAACCATGACTTTATCTATTATATTACTCATCCCTTTACGTTCAGCTTGTTCTTCTATAGTTTGCGCAACTTTTTTTTCAAACCCTGAATAAGCGTGTACTATATACCAACGTAATGCCATTATTTGTTCCTCCTAGCCCGCAAAACCAAGAATAAGTCTTAGACCCCAGGAAATTATTTGATCCACTAAAAGAAAAAATAAAGAAAAAAGCACCACCATTACAAACACCATGGCAGTCGTAATCATTGTCTCTTTTCTAGTTGGCCAAGTAATTCTTTTTGATTCTAGTCTTACTTCTCTCAAAAAACCTAGCGGATTATTTTTTGCCATATGTTTTATCCCAAAAAAAAAATTTAATAAATTACTATAACTATTTACTGGCAGGAGTGAAGGGACTCGAACCCCTAACCCCCGGTTTTGGAGACCGGTGCTCTACCAATTGAGCTACACTCGTATCACTTATCAACTAAAATTATAAAACTATTAATCTAAAACTAACACTAAGATAAAAAATAGGTAAACTTAAATCTCCGTAACGTCAAGTAAGCCTATTATAACCAAATAATTATTCTCTGGAGCGGGTGAAGGGAATCGAACCCTCACCACCAGCTTGGAAGGCTGGAGCTCTACCATTGAGCTACACCCGCTAGAGCCTTAAAATTATCAGAGAAAAATCGTAGCTTCCATTGCTCAGGCTTACTTAATATTCCCTAATTTTTCCAATTCTATAACACTTTTTTAATTTCTTATACTTACTACAAGTGCAACAGAGAAAGGAACATACACCTAATGGTTATAATTTTCAATATCCTACAGCAGAACCATACTATTACTATAACTAGCAATCTTTAAAACCTAGTATGGAGAGATACATTCGCTAAGAATAAACTTGCACAATATGTTCTAAGAGTTTCTATAGAAGGAAATACTAAAAAAAACAAAATGCAGAACTAGAAAAAGTATTGTTTGCTTCTCACAAAGATGTTCAGGGGCATTTGTTTTATATTTTAGTATCGCAATATAATCAAAAACTACTTGTTCAAGGTTGGAAATATAAAGATGGTAAAGAAGTGTATAGATATAAAGAAAATCACTTTAACCTAACATTAGATTCTATTCCAGAATACTTACAAGAACTTAATATAGATGCAAATCTTAAAGGTGTTAATACTGAAAGTGGTTTGTTGTTAACTTCAGAAGGTATAAAAAAACTCATAGATGAAGGTAATGTTATATTTGGGTTAGATAGAAAAGATTAACCTATTAGAACATCTGATGATGGTGGTGAACCTATTTGGGAAGATAAAAGAGTTGTAAGTTTTGGCAAGAAAATTGCTACTTATCTATAGATTTTATTAGTTCTAATAAAATGGAGCTTGCCATGGAATTAAAAAA
>CAYMQD010000084.1:0-3655 GCA_964392475.1 uncultured Alphaproteobacteria bacterium | reverse complement strand
GATCCGTTTCACCTTCCTCTAGTTAATACGATAATTTTGCTTACCTCTGGAACAACTGAAACTTGGGCCCATCATGCATTACGTGAAAATAATAGAAAAGGACTTATCTGGGGTTTAGTTTTAACTGTTTTGCTTGGTATTACTTTTACGGCTGTTCAAGCTTATGAATATAGTCATGCCCACTTTGGTTTTGAGGATGGTATTTATAGTTCTACTTTTTATATGGCTACTGGATTTCATGGTGCACATGTAATAATCGGAACTATATTTTTACTAGTTTGTTTATTTAGAGCTATGAAAGGGCATTTCAAACCAGACCAACATTTTGGATTTGAAGCGGCAGCTTGGTATTGGCATTTTGTTGATGTAGTTTGGCTGTTTCTATTTTTTGCTATTTATTGGTGGGGAAGTGGAAATGTTACTCATTAGGAGTTTTAGTGCTATTCCTGAATAAAATGCTTATAGTTAAGTGTCCACTTTGTAAAAAAGGACAGTTATATAAAAAATACCTACAAGTTGTTGATACTTGCTCTGTATGTGGAAAAGACCTTTCTAAAGCTAATGTGGGTGACGGGGCTAGCTGGATTGTAATTATGATAGTTGGTGCCATAGTAACAGGAAGCGCATTAAAAATAGAGCAGTACTATGCTCCCCCTTATATGACTCATATATTCATATGGATTCCACTTACATTTATTTTGACTTTAGTATTACTGCCTATATTAAAAGCTTTTTTAATTTCTCAATATTTTAGAAAAGAACATAATGAATTATACGAAGATAAATAAGAATAATTCATTAAGTAATAATAATATCTTTTCTGGTGTTGCGTTATCTATGGTTTTTTTATTTCTTCTTAGTTTAGGTACTTGGCAAGTGGAACGCTTGCATTGGAAAAATAGATTACTAATTCAGATAGAAGAAAGTATTAATGCAGATCCTTTAAAGGTTCCTGTAATAGATAATAGTCTTGTAGAGTTTAATTACAGAAATGTTTTTGCTGAGGGCCATTTTTTACCTAAGCTGACAATAAATTTAGAGCCTAGGACTTATAAAGGAGTAGCAGGTGTAAATATACTTACCCCATTTTATTCAGAAAAAAAATATATATTAGTTAATAGAGGATTCGTCTCTTATGAAGATATAAATTCCTTTAGTAAAAGTGATAAAAATATAAGTACAAATGAATTATTTTCAATTAAAGGGATAGCTAGATTATATACTAAAAAAAACTGGTCTATACCAAATAATAACCTAAAAGAAGGTAAATTTTTTTTCCCAAATATTGAAGATATATCTGAATACTTAGGTTTAAAGCTTGAACCATATATTTTAGAAATGACAAAAGATGAGGGTGACAAAGATTACCCTATAAGTAATGTTACTATTATTGATATATCTAATAATCATTTACAATATGCTATAACTTGGTTCGGCCTCGCTCTATCTCTTTCCATAATAACAATTTTATCTTATAAGTCAGATAGACCAAAGAGTTTTTAACTATGGAAAAAAAATCTTCTTTTATTTTAATAACGAATGTGATTTTATTTTTTACGATATTACAAATTACACTAGGAGCATTAGTTAGGCTTACAGGGTCTGGTTTATCTTGTCCTGATTGGCCTTTATGTTATGGTTTTTTTATTCCTACTTATAAAAATTTAGCTAAGATAGGTGAATTAGATTATACTGTATTTCAAATATTTCTAGAGTGGATACATCGCTTTAATGGAGGTATAGTTATTGGAATTTTGATGTTAATTTTGCTTTATTTTGCAAAATTGAATTCCATTAAATTTAAAACCTTATGGAAAACAGTAATTGGGTGCTTTATTTTACTCATAACACAAGGAACTTTAGGAGCAACTACTGTCCTTGATTCTAATAGCCCTTGGTCAGTAGCAGCACATTTATTTACTGCGCTTTTATTTTTAGGGTTTTTAATAAGAATAAGATTGTTAATAGAACCAAAATATTTGCTTGGTAAGAAATTACCTCATAGAGCACTTGTTTATATTTTATTCACTTTATTTTTTATATCATTGGTAACAATCTCGGGGGCTGTAATGTCTAAATCAGGAGCCTCTTTAGCATGTAATAGTTGGCCTTTATGTGAAAAGTATAATTTTCCCAGTGTATCTAATAATATGGAAATCTTACATTTTATGCATAGAATATTGGTAGTAATTTTAGGTATTTTTATAGTAATTTTATCGATACAGTCTCAAAAGTTAGGATTACATAATAGAGATCTTTATAAAATATTTGGTAAGTTGCCAATCATTCTATTTGTTTTTCAGGTAGGTTTAGGAGCAGGAATTATATTTATGGAGCTACCTGTATGGCTAGGAATCTTACATCAATTTATAGCCATTATTATTTTTTCTGCTATTTTTACGATGGGATGGTTGGTATATTCAAGATCAAATGTTAATTACAAATAAGATTTAATTTATTATGCGTTATATAAGCACTCGAGGTTCAGCGCCTTCTTTAGGTTTTAAAGATACTTTGTTTGAGGGTCTTGCAAACGATGGAGGATTATATGTTCCTGAATATTTGCCACTTTTAGATATAAATACGTATAAAGGATTAAACTATATTGATACAGCCGCTAAAGTCCTGAAATATTTTATATCTAATGAAATTACAACTAATGATCTTCATTCATTAATTCAAGAATCCTATACAGATTTTAGTATAGATGGTAGTAAAGAAATTGCTCCATTAATAGAAATTTCAAAGGGTTTTTGGCTTCTTCAGCTATACAATGGACCTACTTTGGCGTTTAAAGATTTTGCTCTTCAATTATTAGGTAGAATGTTTGAATATTTTCTTTCTAAATCAGATAAGAATATAGTAATACTAGGTGCTACATCCGGTGATACAGGATCTGCTGCAATAGAGGCTTTTAAAGGAAAAAGAAATATAAAGATAGTCATATTACATCCTGATGGAAGGGTTTCACCTTTTCAACGGAAACAAATGACTACAGTCAATGATGACAATGTTCACAATTTAGCAATAAATGGAACTTTTGACGATTGCCAATTTATAGTTAAAGAGCTATTTAAAAATAGAGATTTTCGATCAAAAACTAATCTTGCGGCAATCAATTCAATTAATATAGCTAGGGTAATTATACAAACTATATATTTTATTTACTCTTCTATGCGTGTGTCACCAAATTTAAGGCCAGTGAATTTTGCTGTTCCAACTGGAAACTTTGGAAATATTTTTGCAGGATATATTGCACAAGAAATGGGGTTAGAAAAAAATCCTTTAATATTAGCAACCAATAAAAATGATATTTTAACTAGATTTTTTAATACAGGAAAATACATAAAGCATGATGTTATTCCAACAATTTCACCTTCAATGGATATTCAAGTTGCAAGCAATTTTGAGAGGTATATTTTCTATTTATTAAATAGAGATAGCAAAGTATTAGTAAAAAAAATGAATAATTTTTTATTGCAAGGTAAGCTTGCCATATCGAATGATGAACTTTCTAAAGCAAAACAAAGGTTTAAGGCAGGAAGCTTGGGGGAACAAGAAACATTAAAGGTAATAGGAAGAGTTTATAAAGAGAGCGGTATAGTTATAGACCCACATACGGCTGTTGCTTTAGGAGTAGCGCAGTCTTTTTTGA
>CAYMQD010000083.1:0-5297 GCA_964392475.1 uncultured Alphaproteobacteria bacterium | reverse complement strand
TTCAAAGAAGTCTTGCGTACTTTTTCCATAATATTGGAAAAAAATGGAAAAGTATTCTTTACTTTCCATATTTCAAATAAGCAAAAAAAATTAGGTGTAAAAGACTTCTATTATCCATTTAAAAAAATTAAGGAAATTTCTCAAGAGCGTGGTTTTTTGGCAGAAATAGACAATGACTGGCATGAAAAAGAGACGCCAATGGTTAGATTAGTAAAAAATAGCATTATAAAAAATTAGCTTTTATATTTAGGTCTTAACTTAAGTATATCTTCTTCAATAAATTTTCTAATAAAAACAGAAATTAATAAGCAAATTAGAGATATCAATATTATATTAACAGTTATGCTTGTAAAATTAAATTCTTTAATAAGGTCAATTACAAGAACGTGCAACAAATAAAAAGGATATGACAAGTTAGCAGTATAATTTAAGAAACTTTTTAAGCGAGGATTAGATGCTACAATAATTCTGTCAAAAAGTATTACAATAGAGACACAGAATATATAAATTATATAAAAAATAATATTTTTTGAAAAGAAATGATAAAAAAAGGTTCCATTAATAGCATAGAAGTTAAGGTTGCTATAAATTACTGCTAGACTCGTCAAAACCAAGAGAAATAATAATATTTTAAGTTTC
Source organism: uncultured Alphaproteobacteria bacterium (assembly GCA_964392475.1). Taxonomy (GTDB): domain Bacteria; phylum Pseudomonadota; class Alphaproteobacteria; order TMED109; family TMED109; genus CAYMQD01. The sequence goes on along the minus strand of CAYMQD010000083.1, from coordinate 4,658 downwards.
TTGCTTTTGATTAGATATGCATTTAAAAAGTAACCAATTCCCCCAAATGCTATTGCGTCCAATCTAAAAACAGCTACTCTGCGCAGATCAGCTCCCCAGTTTTCATAACTTTGATATTCTCTTAATACAAAAGATAACAAAATAATAAAAAATAATGATAAAAAAATAATGAAAATCGGTTTTGCTAACTTGTTATGTGCATTTGTGAAAATGAATGATACAATAATTATTGTCAAAGGATAAATAAAATAAAAAACTTCTTCAACAGCTATTGACCATGAAACCTCAAAGAATGTTTCTGCTACTAAGGGATAGTAAAGATTTTGAAAAAATATCCAGTAATATAGTAATTCTTTTTCTGTGAACTTGTAAAATATAGTGTAGGCTATTAAAACAAAAAAATAAGCTGGCCAAGTTCTCATTGTTCTTCTAACCACAAAAACAAAGGCATTTGATAAAATAAGGCTTTTAGAAGAGTATGTTTTAAATATTTTGAATCCTTGCTTGCATATTAAGTAACCGCTAAGACAAAAAAATAGTTCTACACCAATAGAAGATATAATATAAAGATTACCAGTTTCTTTCTCTAAAAAGCTTATTAATAAATGTGGAATAAATACCAACAATGAAGAAACAACTCTTAATAGGTCTAGCCCTACTGAATGATTATTTTTTAATACCATTTTTTATAGTATTTAATATATTGAAAAAGATGATTTATAAAATCTTAAAATATAAAATTATATTGTTGGTAGTTATATTTTTCTCTTTATTACTTTCTTTTAGTTATAAACAACTTTTATCTTTTTCTAAACTAAATAAAGAAATTCAAAATAAAAGTAATTATTTAGAGAAAAAAGATAACTCTGTTAGTGCGCCTTTGCTTTGTTTTCAAGGTGCATATAAATTAAACAAATCAACTAATATATCCTTTAGTATGTTTCCTATTACTAGTGCAATTCCAAATAGTAGACACAAGAACAAAAATGATAAATTTATTAATTTTGATAGATTTGGTTTTAGAAATAATAATGAGGTATGGGATAAATTGGATAATGAATTTCTAATTTTAGGTGATTCTGTCGTATTTGATGCTAAAATGGCGAATAATGAATTATTTACTAACAACCTTAAAGAGAATGGAGTTATAAACCTAGGATGTGCTGGCAATGGACTGCTAGTAAATCTTTATTTGTTTAAAAGCATAATAGATGCTGGATATTCTTTTGACAAAGTTCTTTTTTTTTTAAATTTAGAGAATGATCTTTCAAAAGATACTATGCGTGAGTATGAAAGCAATCAATTTAAAGGTGTGTTTTCAAAATCTAATGGAAATAGTCTATTTAAAGAGCAGAAAATATATAGTAATGATTACAATGATTTTGTTGACAAATCCTTTAAAGAATTTATTGAAAATACTAATCCTTACAGACAACTTTTAGGAAGCTTTAAAATGCAAAATTTTATTAACCATATTCTTTCTATAAAGAAAAAATTTAGTTTTAATGATAATATATTAACTCAATTGGCTGGTGGGTCTCAGGTAAAAATAAAGAATATACCCCATAACACTTATACACTTGGCGCTTATTCTTTATTATTAAAAGTTTTAGAAATGATTACTTTTCTAAACTCTAAAAACTCTGCAGAAATTACTTTTATAATAGTTCCAAGTAGAGAAGATTATTCATTATATACTTTAAAAAAAAAATCAAGAGATGACTGGGTAAAATATATAATGAGTAGACATATCAAAAATTCAATTATGACTGCTATTTCTAACTATAACTTTCCTATTATAGACTTATTTGATTTAACTTCAAAAAATAACAGTGATATTTTTGATGGGCATTTTACCTCTGAGGGACATAAAATTTTGCCTGAATATTTGTCTAGAAACTTCAAGCTTGAAAACCATAAAAAATTACAAAAATTTATTCTATATAACTCATATTTCCCTTCAAAGGTATTTTCAAATTATTCTGTAAATTTTGGAAAAAGTCTGAATAAAAATGAAATTGAAAGTTGGTTAAATTCAGCTAACTCATTGATCACACAAAACAAATTAGATGACTTTTTACTAGCTCCAGTTTTAGGATATTTATTTACTAACAATCATTGTAAATATATAGAAAAACTTAATAATATTTCTAAAACAAAACTATTAAACTATAATAATGGTCAACTATTTTACTCATTGTGTAACCTAAAGACTAAAAAAGATTTAAATGATGCTTTAAAAAAACATCATGAAGAGCTAAACTATTATTTTCCTCTTGTTTATATTAAATTTAAAGAATTATTAAAATATGAAAATTAAAAACAAAACGATTATTTCTATACTCTTCATGATTATTCTTTTTACGGTGTTGTTTATATTAGGCTCTGGTGATTATGAGCAAATTTATGATATTTTTTAAATTGACATTATATTAAAATAAAACTATTCATAATTACCAAATTAAATTAATGCAGAAATATTAGGAGGGGTGGCCGAGTGGTTAAAGGCAGCAGACTGTAAATCTGCCCTCATTTGAGTACGTAGGTTCGAATCCTACCCCCTCCACCATATAAACTTTATATTTAAATAATAAGACTACACTTTAACCTATCCAAAATCTTAATATCTATGAGAAGCTAATTGATAGGATTAGTTAATTAAGCTATTATTATTTTATAAAAGATTTAATAGATATAAATTTATGATAAAGTACTGTACTAATTGTATGATGCCAGAGACTAAACCTGATTTATCATTTAAAGATGGTGTTTGCAATGCTTGCATTAATTTTGAAAATAGAAAAAAAATTAATTGGCATGATAGAAAAAATCAATTGTTAGTTATCTTAGAAAAATATAAAAATAAATCGGAAAGCAATTGGGAATGTATTATTCCAGTTAGTGGAGGAAAAGATAGCACCTATCAGGTGCTCACTGCATTAAAATTAGGTATGCATCCTCTATGTGTTACTTCAAGAACCTGCGATTTATCTGAGATAGGAAGATATAACTTAGATAATATAAGAAATTTAGGCGTAGATTTAATTGAATTTGGACCAGGTGCAAAAACAAGAAATAAATTAAATAGAATTGGTCTATTAGAATTAGGGGATATTTCATGGCCTGAACATGTGGGTATATTTACAATACCTGTAAGGGTAGCAATAAACTTCAAAATCCCATTAATAATATGGGGAGAAAACTCTCAAAATGAATATGGCGGACCAGCAGGTGAAGAAAAAAATAATACCTTAGACAGAAGGTGGCTAGAAGAATTTGGAGGGCTGATAGGAATGAGAGTTTCTGATTTATCTGGATTTCCTGGTCTAAGCAAAAAAGATCTGATTAGTTATACTTATCCTTCAGATGAAGAAATAAAAAATGCAGGTATCACTGGCTTATTTTTGGGACATTATTTACCATGGGATGGGTATGAAAATGCAATTATTGCAAAAGAAAATGGATTTAAATTTTTTGATACAAGAGTTGAAGGATCGCTAGTAGATTATGAAAATTTAGATAACTATCAAACTGGCATACATGATTATTTTAAATTTATTAAATTTGGATTTAGTAGAGTTACAGATATAGCTTGTCTTTATATTCGAAGAAAACGTCTAACAAGAGAACAAGCTAAAAATTATATAATTAAATATGACGGAAAGTTTCCAGCAACATATTTAAAAAAGCCATTAGAAGAAATTTTAAAACCCTTAAATATAAGTGTTGAAGAATTCATAAAATGTTGTGATAAATTTACAAATAAAAAATTGTTTAAAAAAGACAATACTGGAAAATTGCTAAAAGATGCTAGTGGTAACTTGACTAAAGTTACTTACGATAATATATGAAAGTAGGTATAATCAGTTATGGGGTAGGAAATATAGGTTCTGTGATTGGATCTATCAATAACCTAGCAATTGAGTATCAAATAATTAAGGAAGAAAAAGAATTTGATCAAATAGATAAACTAATTTTACCTGGCATAGGAAATTTTAAAAAATGTAAAGAGATATTAGATAAAAAAAACTTTACTAAAATAATAAGAGAAAAAGTTTCAAAACATAAAATACCTATTCTTGGGATATGTTTAGGAATGCAGCTTTTGGCTTATTTAGGAACAGAAGGCAACAAAAATAATTTTTCTGAGGGATTAAAACTTATCCAAGGTGAAGTAGTTAATTTAAAAAAACTAGGTTCAAAATCAATACTACCTCATATTGGTTGGAATAATATTAAAATTAAAAATACTTCTCCTATTATAAAAAATATACCTGATAATACAGACTTTTATTTTGTGCATAGCTATGCATATAGTAATATAAAAAAAGAATATATTATAGCTGAGACTAATTATGGAATAAACTTTCCTGTTATTATACAAAATAAAAATGTTTGGGGTACACAGTTTCATCCAGAAAAAAGTCAAAAAGCTGGACAAAAGTTAATAAAAAATTTTATCAATTTTAAGTAATGGAAATAAAATGTTTTTTCTAAGAAATTTTATAATTATATTTTTTTTACAATTTATTTTTAATCCAGTTTTGGCGGAAGATATTCCGATAATAGTAATTGCACCAGGAAAAAGTGTTCAATCTTATGGTACTGTTGGTAGTTCAGTTTCAGTTATTGATCTGGAAGCTTTAGAAAATTCTAAT
>CAYMQD010000082.1:0-7615 GCA_964392475.1 uncultured Alphaproteobacteria bacterium | reverse complement strand
TAGTGTAATTCTTTATTTTGTATTCTTATTAAATTATAGACAGTTATAGGTTAAACATTATTTACTCTTAAGTAATTATTAGATATTAAAATGCAAGACTGAAAAGAGAGATATAAGAATAAAGATAAAAATATGTTTATAGAAAAAATTAAATTTAATGAGCAGGGTATTATTCCAGTTATAGTTCAACAATTCGATACTGGTGAAGTCCTAATGGTGGCATGGATGAATTTAGAAGCGTTAGAGAACACATTACTCTCTAAAAAAGCATGTTACTGGTCTAGATCTCGAAAAGAGTTATGGCGCAAAGGTGAAACTTCTGGAAACACTCAAACAGTGCATGAATGTAGAATAGACTGTGATGGAGATGCGTTGCTACTGGTAGTAGATCAATATAAAAATGCGTGTCATAAAGGTTATAAAAGCTGTTTTTATAGATCTCTACATGGAACTGGAAATATTAAAGAAACAAGCGAAACGTTTCTTCCTAAAGGTATAAAATATGTAATTACTAAAAGAGATCAGTTTAAATAATTAAATAATTCTTTTAGCTTTAATACTTTTATTAATTATTTTTTAATATTTGTAAAATTTGTTCTTCTGAATAACCTAACTCATTTAATATTTGAACAGAATGTTCTCCAAGATTAGGCTGATGAAGTCGTATAGGTAATGGTTTTCTGTTTATGCGAATGCCGGTATCAGGTATAGACATGTTTCCTTCGGTAGGATGATTAAATTTTCTAAAAAAATTAACTGCTTTAAGTTGCGGATCGTTTTGTAATTCTTCCAATCTATTTACTGCTCCAGCTGGAATTTCAGCTTTTTCTAATATATTCAACCAGTCTTCATTTTTCTTAGTTAACAAGATCTCTGAAACCATACTATAAAGAAAATCAATATTTTTTGCACGATTTTCGGCAGTTTGAAATCGAGAATCATTTAATTTCTTATCAAGATTATTTATTTTCCAAAAATTTATCCACTGCTTATCTGTATACGCCAGCATGCATAAATAGCCGTCTAAGGTTTTATACGGACGTCTATATTTAGACAATACTCTTGGATAACCAGCTTTATCAATTTCAGGGGAAAATATAGTTCCATACTGGTGTTCTACTAATGTATAGCCAGCCATGCCTTCAAACATAGATACTTCAATGTAGCTTCCTTTTCCAGAACGAAGAACTTTTATTAATGCCGCTAATACGCTTGAAGACGCAAGTAGGCCAATACTTTTATCAGCTACTATAGTAGGGATAAGGGATGGAGAATCATCTCGAGCGATAAACGTTCCTGCAATACCCGATTGACCTTGAATAACATCATCATAAGCAGGTTTACCTCCATATGGACCATCTTCAGCATATCCATGTAGACCACAATAGACTATTTTGGGATTTTTTTTCAATACACTGTTGGGATCAAAACCTAAAGAGAATATTTTTTGTGGTCTTATATTATGAATAAATATATCTGCGGTTTTAATTAATTTCCATAGAGCATTTTTTGCTATTTTCTTCTTTAAATCTAGAGTAATACTTTTTTTATTTCTATTTGCACCTAAAAACAATGAAGACATATTGTCATTTCTACTTGCTCCAATAGAACGTGTCATATCACCTGTAGGCTCCTCAATCTTTATTACATCTGCTCCTAAATCTCCCAATATTTGGGTGGTATATGGACCCATCACCACCGTAGTTAAGTCTAGGACTCTAATCCCATCTAGTGGAAGTTTATCATTTTTAGACATTTTTTAATTATATTCCTAATTATTTTAATGTGATCTTTGATTAAATCTTTTACCTATAACAGAAGAAGCAATATTAATTTTTTGTATATCAATAGCACCTCCAGCAATACCCCAACCCCAGGCGTCTCTCATTTTTTGTTCTATTGGAAACTCTTTAGAATAGCCATAACCTCCCATTAATTGCATGGCTTTACCAGTGACCTCTCTGGTAATTTCATTAGCATAGCATTTTGCTATAGAACTGTCTGATATGGAGTGTAAACTTTTGGCAGCATTTACAAGTGCGCGATATAATAATAATCTTGAAGCATCTAATTTCATTTTCATTTCTGCCAGTTGAATCTGAACTGCTTGAAAGTCTATAATTGGCCTACCAAATTGTTTTCTTTCTTGAACATAATTCAAGACGTAATCATAAGCAGATTGTGCACATGCCAAACTCATTGTTGTATTTCCGCAACGTTCTAAATCAAAGGCTTTCATTAAATTTTTAAAACCTTCGCCTGGAGATACTATGATGTTAGATAAAGAAACTTCTACATCATCAAAAAATATATCAGCACTTTGGACCCCTCTAAATCCCATATGTTTATCTTTATTGCCAAAAGATAATCCTTTACTATCCTTTTCTATAAGCACGGCTCCTATACCTTTAGCACCCATCTTTTCTGACATTCTAGCATATACGACGTATGCATCAGCATGCCCTGCACCTGAACACCATCTTTTTTGGCCATTCACAATTACTTTTTCATTTTTTATTATAGCCGAAGTTGTTAGATCAGTTAGTGCTGACCCTGCATTAGGTTCAGACATTGCTACAGCAATCACTGATGTACCATTGCAAACTTTAGGTAAAATTTGTTTTTTTAAATCTTCTGATGCAAAATTGGATATGGCAAGACTTGGTCCAAAACACGATTCAAATATAGGAAAAGCGATAGCTATAGAAATTTTTGCAATTTCTTCTAAAACTAGGGCGGCTTCAAAATGACTCATTTCTCCACCTCCGTATACCTTGGGTAGGTTAACACCCAAAAACCCTAACTCAGCATAACGACTCATTAACTCTGCATTAGGAGATTCAGATTCTTGTTCAATTTGTTTTGCTATATCAGGAAGCTCATTTTCTGCAAATTTTTTAGCCATATTTTGGAGAGCTAATTGTTGTTCATTTAAACTGAAATCCATTTTTCTTCTTTCTTTATAGATTTATATTTTTTAAAATTATAACTATAACCGTTAAGGAAATATAAATATTCAGATACACATTCTGTTATATCTATTCTAAAATCTAGCTATTGCTATTTTTATATAAGAATTAGGAGATAGTATATATGTATACCGTAGTATATCCAGATTCAATTAGTTCTGACAATTTTTCAATAGAAAAAAAATTAACAAAAGGTAGTACAAAACTGATTAGTTTAGGGGCAAAAAATATAGAGGAAATTCCAGCAGAAATATTACAGAAAGCTGATGCTTTAGTTACAGGTATTCAGTTAAAAATAGATAAGCAATTAATAAAAAAATTAAAATGTTGTAAAATAATTACAAGAGCAGGAGTGGGATATGATTTGATAGATACAAAAGCGGCAGGTAAAGCAGGAATTGCTGTTTGTAATGTCCCTGATTATGGGACATATGAAGTGGCAGATCATGCAATAGCTCTTATACTTAACTTTGCTAGAGGAATTTCAATTTATGACAAGCTTCTGCAACAAGATTTAGAAGCTAATTGGAGTTATTTAAAAGCTCCTTCAGTAAGTAGGCTATCAGGAAGAATCTTAGGAATTGTTGGTTTAGGAAGAATAGGAACCGCATGTGCATTACGTGCCAAAGCTTTTGGATTAGATGTAGTTTTTTATGATCCGTATGTTCCTGATGGGCAAGACAAAGCTCTAAATATAAAAAGAATTGAACAATTACCAGACTTACTTTCTCAATCAGATTATGTATCTATACATTGTTTAGCTAATGAGGAAACCTCTGGGTTATTTGACTCTGCTCTTTTTAAATTTTGCAAGCCTGGACAAGTTTTAGTAAACACAGCAAGGGGCGTTATAGTAGACTTAGATTCCTTATATGATTGCTTAAAAGCAGGTCAATTAGCCGCTGCTGGATTAGACGTTTTCTCATCTGAACCTCCACCAAAGGAAAATAAGCTTATACGTGCGTGGTGCGATCAAGAAGACTGGCTAGAAGGAAGGTTAGTCTTAACTCCTCATTCAGCTTTTTATAGTCCAGACGGGTTAAAATTTTTGAGAAATAAGGCATTGAAAACGTGCCTAGACTATTTAAACAATAGGAGTCTCGTCAATTGTGTTAATAATATTTATTTAAACAAATAATAAGTAATTTTTATTTGCTAGCTAATATGTTCTTTTTTATAGTTGTTTATAAGTTCTCTAGCAATTATCAGCTGTTGTATCTGGCTCGTACCCTCATAAATTCTAAAAAGTCTTGCATCTCTATAGAAGCGTTCAATTGGATATTCAGACACATATCCAGCACCTCCAAATATTTGCACGGCTCTGTCAGCAATTTTTCCTAATGATTCAGATGAAAAAAGTTTTGCACATGAAGCCTCCAAAGTAGTATTTTCTCCTTCATCTCTCTTTTTTGCTCCATAGAGAATCATGCTTTTAGCTGCTAACATTTCAGTTTGACTGTCAGCTATCATTGCCTGGATTAGTTGAAATTCTGATATAGGTTTATCAAACTGTTTTCTCGTTAGAGAATAAGATATACATTCATCAATAAGCCTGGATGCAAGTCCAACACAAACTGCACTAATATGAAGTCTTCCTTTATCTAAAACTTTCATAGCTGTGTGAAAGCCCTTTCCTTCTACTTCTCCTAACAAAGCACTTTGAGGAACTATACAATCTTCCATAATAACATCTGCAGTGAGAGCTCCTGCCTGCCCCATTTTTTTATCTATTTTTCCAATTGTAAGTCCTGGGTATGACGACTCGACTAAAAAGCAAGAAATAGAATTTGAGTTTTTTGAGTCACTAGTCTTTGCCATTACAGAAAAGAGATTTGCAGAAGGAGCATTAGTTATATAACGTTTTGTACCATTTAAAATATAATTGTTTCCATCTTTATTAGCTTTAGTTTGAATTGACATTGCATCTGAACCAGCACTTGGTTCAGTTAAGGCAAAAGAGCCAATAATATCTCCTGAAGCAAGGCCAGGAAGATATTTATTTTTTTGTTTTTCAGTTCCTCCAATTATAATTGCCTGTGAACCAATTCCTATATTTGTTCCTACTACAGATCTAAACGCAGGTGACGTATAACCAAGTTCAAAAGCTACCTTGACCTCCTCTTCCATTGTTAGCCCCGTACCTCCATACTTTTTAGGGATTGATAAACCAAATAACCCAAGGACCTTCATCTGATCAATTATATTTTCAGGTATCTTATTATCCAAGTCTATTTGCTTTTCTAAAGGAATAAGCCGTTCTCTGGTGAATCGCCTAACAGTATCTAGGAGAATATTAAAAGTACTAGTATTTTGTTTCATTGGTTTAATTTAAGATTTTACAATATAAGATATATTTAAATTTATTATCCATAGATCAGCTCATGGAATTTTTCAACTAATACTTGTGCTTGATCAGATACGTCTTCTACAGAGGTAATTTTGTCTTGAATTTTTTTCCTGTTTTGTTTGATTTTTGCATTATTTTTAAAAATCGAAACAATATTTTCTTTCTGAATAGCAACTAATTTTTGTACTTCTTTATCATTGACCTTTAATGGAGTTTTATTTTTGTTAGCTTTCTTTTTAAATGCTGATGTCTGATCTAACAATTCTGTCAAATGGTTAATTAGTTCTAGGTTTACTGTTCTAGATTTTTCAACTGCTTCTCCCATTAAATTATTAGATTCAATTATTTTTTGTGTAATTTCAGATGTTTTTTTATTGATATCTACCCTACGTTTAATAAACTCGAAGTATAAAGATTCATCACCATATTCTTCCTTTAAATACTTCGTCATTCTGTCCATTTGTAGAAGCAACAGTTCTCTAGTAACATCATATGATTCTCTATATATACCATGAAGATTATCATGGTTGATACTTACTAAAGCACGATTTTTTTTAATTAAAATAGTATTTTCATGTACAATATCTTCTACTTCATTAAATGTATCTTTTTTCATGTTTACACTCCCAGGTTTGCAAAAAATAAAATAAAGCAAAGTGAAAAACTTATAATATAAATATATTATAAATCTTTTAACAATATTTTATACTATCATAAATATAACAATAAAAAATAATTCAAAAATATTTTAACTATAAAATATTTTAAGATACTATTTTATTAATATTTATTAATAAAATAATTTTCTAAAGTTTTTTAAAGTATGAAAAATAAATTAAAGGCTAAGAACCAATGAATGATAAGGAATTTGATTCATATAATAAAAAAGGTTTTCTCTCGCCTATTAAGGTTCTTCAACTAGATGAAGCAAACGTATATAGAAATAGCATAGAGAATATTGAAAAAAAATATGGTGGAAACTTATTGCCTGAACATAGAAGTAAATCACATCTTCTATTTAAATGGTTGGACGATATCATTCGAGATCCAAGAATACTTGACCCAGTAGCTAAAATACTAGGATCAAATATTTTATGTTGGAATACAGTTTTCTGGATTAAAGACAAACAATCTGAAAACTTTGTTTCTTGGCATCAAGATAAACATTATTGGGGATTAGATACAGAAGATTTAGTTTCAGTATGGCTAGCATTATCACCTGCATCAATTGAAAGTGGATGTATGAAAGTAATCCCTGAATCTCATAAAAAAGGTTCTTTTTCTCATGAGGACACAAATGAGAAAAATAATATGTTAACCAGAGGTCAATATATATATGAAGGTATAGATGAAAGTAAGGCAGAATATATGGATTTAAAAACCGGTGAAATGTCTATGCATAACTATTGTTTAGTTCATTCTTCGGGTATTAACAAATCCTCTGAGAGGCGTATTGGCGTATCTATGCATTTTATACCTCCTGATTGCAAACAAACATTGTCAAATTGGGATACTGCAGCATTAGTTAGAGGAGAAGATAATTGTAATAATTTTACTCACACTCCTATACCAAAATGTGATTTTGACCAGTCAATAATGGATTTTTATAATAAAGCTACTCAAGCCAACAGAAAGATACTTTACGCAGGATCAAAGGAAGAAAAAAATAACAAAATATGATTTATTAAGTTTAATTAGCTAATCTTAATCCACTGAAAAGATTTCTTCTTCCATAAGAATAGTAGTTTCTAAAATTCTTTCTTGAAACCTCTGGTTCAGTGTATCTACTTCCTCCGCGTAACACTTGATGGTTGTAATCAAAAGAAGGTATTGAATAATTTCTGTATGGAAACGGCTTAAACCCTGGGTAAGGAAAAAGAAAGTTGGAACACCACTCCCAAACTAAATTTTTCATTAATATTTTTTTAAATGAAATTTCCCATTGATATTCATGTGGTAAGAAACAGTCACTCCAATTTGCAAAAGCTTTAGCTTCATAATAACTTACTCCAATAACAGGTTCTTTACCATTCAGTTTAATTATTCCTGATGGAGTTGCTATAACAAATCTTTTATTGTTACATTTTAGCCAATGAGAAGGATAAAAAATATTATTGTTTTCTTTCCATGCCCAACTTTTAGGTGTCCATAATTCTTTTTTTTCATAACCCCCATCTTCCATAAAAGCGTTCCATTCGGAATTGCTTACAGGGTTTTTTGAGATAGAAAAGCTTTTCATATAAACAGAGTGGTTGGGTTTTTCATTGTCATAAGAAAAGTATTTTCTTTCATTTCCTAT
>CAYMQD010000081.1:0-3192 GCA_964392475.1 uncultured Alphaproteobacteria bacterium | reverse complement strand
AAGCAGAAGTATTTGTATTATTAATTTTTATTAAAAAATCTGAATCTTGCATAAAGTTATTATTAGATATATTAATATTTACACTGTGTTCCTGCTCTATTTTAGTTAACTCATTTCTTTTATTATTTAAAATGTAATTGGAAATATTTGGTGAGATTGATATTTCTAGATATTCTCCTGCATTATTTAAAGCTTGATCCCTTACAGACTTTAATAAAATAATACCTAATGATTCTATTGACCGTATTCTTCCTAATCCTTCACAATGTGAACAAATTATGTAGCTTGTTTCCATTAAACTTGGTCTGAGCCTTTGGCGAGACATTTCTAGAAGACCGAATGAGGATATTCGCCCTATATGTATTCTTGCCCGGTCATTTTTAAAAGCATCTCTTAAACGTCTTTCTACAATGCGATTATTTCTATGCTCATTCATATCAATAAAATCTATAACTATCAGACCAGCTAAATCTCTAAGTCTCATCTGGCGCGCAATTTCTGATGCAGCCTCCAAATTTGTTTTTAGTGCAGTTTCCTCAATGTTTCTCTCTCTAGTAGATTTTCCTGAATTTACATCTATTGCAACTAATGCTTCGGTTGGATTTATGACTATATATCCTCCCGAATGTAATTGGCTTTCCGGCTGATGAATCTTTTCTAGTTGTTCATCTATAAGGTATTTTTGAAAAAGGGGATTTGCGTTAGAATACTTTTTTACAAGCTTACCTTTACTAGGTATAAGCATTTTCATAAAAGCTTTTCCAGTTTTATAAGCATCTTCTCCGTCAATAAGTATTTCTTCTATATCTGCTTGAAAAAGATCTCTAATAGCTCTTTTAATTATATCATTTTCTGCATGAACAAGCGATGGGGCTACCGATTTTAAAGTAGTGTTTCTAACTTGTTCCCAAAGTTTTAACAAATATGTAAAATCTCTTCTGATTTCAGTTTTTGTCCTTTCAGCTCCTGCAGTTCTTAATATTGCAGACATTCCATCTGGGATTGCTAGTTGATTATATATTTCTCTAAGTTTTTTTCTTGAAGAAGTAGGGACCTTTCTACTAATTCCACCACTATGAGAAGTTTTAGGCATAAGAACACAGTATCTTCCTGCAAGAGATAAGAATGAGGTCATTGCGGCACCTTTATTACCTCTCTCTTCTTTACTTACTTGAACTAAAATAATTTGTCTTTTTTTTATAACTTCTTGTATTCGGTATTTTGAATATAAACTGCTTCTTCTTTTTTCTAATTCTCTTAAGTTAAATTCTTTTTCATCAGGTTGCTGAGTTGCCACATTGATAGAGTTGAAGGAAGTTTCATCTCCCTCCTCATTATAATGCATACTTTCTGCTGATGAATTTTGATTCTTACCTGAGTTTTGATCTTCTAATTCAGAGCTATTGCTTCCTTCTGCCAACTTTCTCTCTGCTTTTAATAAAGTCTCTCTATCTGATACAGGTATTTGAAAATAATCGGGATGGATCTCATGAAATGCTAAAAAACCATGTCTTTCTTCACCATAATCTACAAAAGCTGCCTGTAGGGATGGTTCTACTCTCATAACTTTTGCTAAATATATATTTCCTTTTATTTGTCTTTTGGTTGAAGTTTCAAAGTCTATTTCCTCAATAATATTTTCATTGGCCACTACTACGCGAATTTCTTCTGAATGTGCGGCGTCTATTAGCATACGTATTGTCATTTAATCTATTGCTCCTGACCGAAACAACTTTAAATATTTTTATAAACATATATATAAAATTGCTATTAAGTTTCACTAAACTCCCTAATCGCGCTAAAAAAAAATTTAAAGCGGCGCTAAACCTTATATTTGATTTATAATTGTGTTGGACGTTTAGCATAAAATCTCCTAAATGTTACAGATAATTATTTTAATAAATGATGCGACTATCTGGAACTATATCTTAATTTAATATAGACATAAAATTGCAACTTAACAATCAGTTGTTTGTATTCATCTTAACAGTTTTATAAATAAATTTAGTTAGTAAAAAATTTGTATTAGTAGTAGGATAAATTGTGCTTTATAAAGAATTGAGAATAGAACCTTATTTTATTTTTTCTTGTTTCTTATGTTTATTAATTGTTTTAGGGTTATCGCTATCCAACAAGGCACTTGGGCAAGATTCATCAGTAGATTCTATAAGGATGTCCTTTAGCACTGGGATAACACGAATAGTTTTAGATACAACACATCATGCACCATTTTCTGCTTTTATTTTGGATAATCCTTATAGATTAGTTATTGATATAGAAGCAGGGGAAGTAAAAAAAAATAATTATGAACTTAAAGGGATAGTAAAAAACATAAGAATAGGCCAGCAAGAGCCAGGTGTAAAAAGAATTGTTTTTGACCTCGATAATTCAGCAATTATAATTGACCAGTTTAATCTTAAAGAAACTACAAACAGATCTTTTCGTGCAGTAATAGATATTAGATCTGGCATTAAGAACGTTAATAAAGAATTAAATGAACCAACTGTAAAAAATAGAAAATATATTATTGTTATCGACCCTGGACATGGGGGAGTTGATCCTGGTGCAAGTAAAAGCGGAGTGATAGAAAAAAATATTACACTAAATGCTGCTAGAGAATTAAGAGATAGTTTAAAGAAATATGGTCACGATGTATACTTAACAAGAAATAAAGATGTTTTTTTAAAGTTAAGAGAAAGAGTCAGGGTTGCTAGAGAAAAAAACGCTGATATATTTTTATCTTTGCATGCTGATTCTGTTTTAAACAGATCAACTAGAGGGATGTCTGTTTACACTTTATCTTCTAAGGCGTCAGATAAAATAGCAAGAAGGCTGGCAAAACAAGCTGACAAATCTGATAAAATCTCTGGAATTGATTTAACTGAAGTAGACGATGAAGTAGGAAAAATATTATTAGATATGAGTCACAGGCATACAAAAAACGCTTCAGCTGAATTAGCTGAATCACTAGTAAAAGACGCACGTAAGAGAGGCATAAGATTACTCAGAAGACCTCATCGACAAGCTGGTTTTGCTGTTCTCAAGGCACCTGATATTCCATCCATTTTAGTAGAAATGGGTTTTTTATCTAATGCTAATGATAGAGATTTACTTTTAAAGAAAAGTTACCGTAGTGAAATAATTAGTTCTTTAGCTGAAGTATTAAATAACTATATCACCGTGAAACTAGCA
>CAYMQD010000080.1:0-5027 GCA_964392475.1 uncultured Alphaproteobacteria bacterium | reverse complement strand
GAATAAATTAATTAAAGAAGAATATATAAAAATTATTAACTATCAAAAATAAAATCCTTTATATTGATTTTCTCTAGTAAAAAATTGATCTAATTTATCTGTTTTATTATAATTTATGATTTCTGTCTTCTTTCCTATTATATTATTAATCATCCCCCATGATACATAATGGACTGTTCTTGTTTTTGGTTTATTATAAATTTCTTCAGGACTTCCTATTTGTTCAATCTTACCTTTGTTCATAACAACAACTCTATTAGCTAAAGTCATTGCTTCAATTTGGTCGTGCGTAACGTATATAGTAGTAGTTTTAAGTTTCTGATGAACTCTCTTAATTTCTACACTCATCTGACCTCGCAGTTTAGCATCAAGATTACTTAGAGGTTCATCAAATAAAAAAACTTTAGGATCTCTCACTAATGCTCTTCCCATTGCAACTCTCTGCCTTTGCCCTCCTGACAACTGCCTAGGTTTTCTATCTAGTAACTCTTTTATTCCTAATATATCTGCCGCTATCTCCACCTTCTCTTCAATTTCATTTTTACTATACTTACGCAATCTTAAGCTAAAAGACATATTTTGAAAAACTGTCATATGAGGATATAAAGCATAGTTTTGAAACACCATAGCTATATCTCTATCTTTAGGTAACACATCATTTATCTTTTTATCACCTATCTCAATTATTCCTTTAGTAATATCTTCTAAACCAGCTATCATTCTAAGAACAGTGCTCTTTCCACATCCTGAAGGACCTACTAACACAACAAACTCATTATCTTCGATATTTAAATTAATACCACGAACAGCCTCTGTATTTTCATACATTTTAAACAAGTTTTTGAGTGCAACGTTAGCCATATTTTTTATCCTTTAGTAGCGCCTGTAGTTAATCCTGCTATATAGTAATCCATAAGAAATGCATATAAAATTACAGGAGGGGCAGCAGCGAGTAGAGCCCCTGCCATTAACCCTCCCCAATGAAAAACATCGCCTTTAATTAAAGTAGTAACTGTACCAACCGTAAGTACCATCTCACTTTCACTATAAATAAATGCCAGCGGGTATAGGAACCCAGCCCAAGACACTGTAAATGCAAAGATTGTAGCAGCTATAAGTCCTGGCATTGCAACTGGAATGAATACCCTTAGCAACATCTGAAAAAGATTTGCACCATCTATTAAGGCAGCTTCATCTAATTCTCTTGGAATCGAAGAAAAATACCCTATCATAAGCCAAGTACAAAATGGTACACTCAAAGTAGGGTAAACAAGTACTAACACCCAATAGCTATTTAATAATCCTAGCCATCCTACTATTTTAAATAAAGGAATAAACAAAAGTGTGTCAGGAACTAAATAAGTTAAAAATATTCCAGTGGCCAAAACTCCTGAACCCCAAAATTTTAGTCTTGAAAGAGAATATGCAGCCAAAACACTAATAATCATAGATATTATAACAACACATAATGTTACGATGATAGTATTTTTAAAAAATGTTAGAAAAGGTGTTTCACTTAATAAATATTTATAGTGGCTTAAAGTTATTCCCTGTTCTATAAGCCATGGATTGGAGCTTAGTTCAGCTATTTCTTTATTAGATTTTAAAGAAGTTATAAACATATAGTAAGGTGGAAATAAAAAGAAAATTACAAAAATAATTAAAAATGCATATGCAGCATATAAAGCCCATTTTCTATTAGTCTTTATGTTTTTGTAAAATGAAGAACCTTTCATCTAAACCTCATTTGCCTTTTTCTTAACGTTTCGCAATATATAAAAGGAGAGCATAGCTAGTACAGGAAACATAAATATTGATACTGCAGAACCAAGAGGTATATCACCAGATTCTATACCTACTCGAAAAGCATATGTTGCAAAAAGGTGAGTAGTGTCTATAGGACCTCCTCTGGTTAATACTCTTACGATATCAAAATTTGCGAATGTCACAATAATAGAAAAAAGAATAGTTATAGAAATTATATTTCTCATCATAGGAATAGTAATATAAAAAAGTTTTTGCCAATAGTTGGCTCCGTCAATTTCTGCAGCTTCATACAAATCCTCTGGGATAGATTTTAATGCTGCTAAATACATTATTAAAAAAAATGGAGCCCCAACCCATATATTCACTAATATAATAGAAAATCTTGCCCAAAATGTTTCACTTAACCAAGGGATTGCATCAATTGATAATTTCTCTAATAGCCAATTTAGTGCGCTATATGTAGGTTCAAATAACCACCACCAACCCAAAGTAGAGAGAGCTGGGGGAATAACCCAAGGAATTAATAACATACCTCTCCATTTTCTCTGTCCTTTACTCGGAAGTTCATTAATAGAATGTGCAGCTATAAAGCCAATTAATGCCTTAAAAAATACTGCAACTAAGGCAAAAAATATAGACTGTTGAACTACTAACCAAAACGTCTCTCTCTTAAATAAAAATAAAAAATTTGCTAGTCCCACAAATTTTGTCTCAGCTTTATTTAAAGTGGCCAAAAAAATAGAATAAAAGAAAGGATAAACAATTAAACATACAACCATCAATATTAATGGCAAACACATAAAAAAAGCGATGCGAGACTTTTGGTTAGACCAAAAATTTAAATTACTTAATTTCATCACCCGCGCATCATACCCTCTAGCTCATTCTCTGCCCAACGTGTGGCTTTCTTAATAGAATGTCCCTTAGAAGTAACACGAGCAATGAGATTGGAAATAATATACTGAGTAGTAATTTGGGAAGCAATCTCAGGAGGAGCAGGATATCCAGGTGCTACAGGAACCTCATCTCCTCGCATGGGATAATTATACAAGACGCCATCTGGAGGGCTTGCGTCTACCCAAGTTTCATTATCATTAAAATGTGAAATGATTAAAGGTATATCATAGCCTTTGGAAGCCTTTATACATGACTCTACTACTGGCCTCTCAGAGATATATTTTAGTAAATCCTTAGCTGCAGATTTATTTTGAGAAAAATCCCATATAGACCAGAACTGTGAATTATCTGGCCTAAATCGACCTCTGGGCCCCTTAGGTAAATCATGATGCCATAAATTCTTAGCAACATCTGGGTTATCCCGTTTTGCAACAGCCCATGCACTAGCAGGATTAAATATACAAGATCCCTCACCAGAAATTATCCAACGATTATTACTTGAATCGTCCCATGCATAAACACTATCTGGCATAAACTGAGTAAGCCTCTTTAAGTAATCTAGCACTTGCTTTACTTCGTCAGAATCAACTGTAATGTTTCCATCTTGATCCACTAGTTCTGCACCATAAGCCGTGAATAAAGCACTTAACCAGCGACTATCTGGTGTTGCAGCTATTGTAGCTCCAAATGGTTTTCCTGCTTTATATAATTTTTCTGCTGCTAATAAAAATATTTCATAGGTCCAACTATTAATAAGATTATCATTTCTATCTTCACTAGCTGGAAAAATTTCTTTTAAATTAATTCCTGCGTATTTTTGAAAATAATCTAGGCGTGAAACCATGGAATCAAAAAAAGATCCTGTGGGCGCAGGTGCCCCTCTCCAATGTCCATTCAAATAAGCATAAAATTCAGCAGATTTCAGTAATGCTCCTTGCTCTTCTATAATAGATTTAACAACATCGTCAATAGGCTCTAATCTATGTTTAAACATAGAACAAAACCAATTAGGCATGGAAAAAATATCATGACCTGTCTTTGCCCTTGATTCTGCTTGTGCTGTAAGTAATAATTTATTTCCTATCGACGTAATAAAATCTACCTTAATATCAACGCCGTTCTTTTCGCCCCAAGATACAATTATATTTTCCAAAACGTCATTTGCACCAGGTATCCAATGATCCCAAAGTCCTAATGAAAGTTTTCCAGCAGAAGAAGCAGTTTTAATATATGGCGCTACCAAACCTACAGTGCCTGTTAGCATAGCTTTACGTAAAATATTTCGACGGGAATATAATTGCTTTTTCATATCTTGGCCCTTTAGTAAATAGAAATTTAAGTCTAAAATAAAAAAACTCTTAGATATGTAATTTTTAACTATTAATATAAGGCTAGCATAAGGTATAGCTATGTCAATAAAACAGCTTATCCCTTAAGACTCTTAGAATCTTTCGTGAAACTTTTTACTGGTAATTGAGGCATTTTATTTACGTTTAATTGAAATATATCTGGACGGGAATAATGTCCTACTACATCAAAATCATATTTTCCCTTTGTAATTTCATCTATATTAATATCCGCATATAATATTTTTTTTCCATCTCGAAATGGTCCTGAAATAATATCACCAAATGGAGAGATTATACTAGACCCCCCTTTCATTAATACCTTACTTTTGCTTTTCTTAAAGTAGTTATCATACACTTTAGGGCAATCTTCTTGGGTTATATATTGGCAAGATGAAAAAACAAAACATCTACCTTCTATTGCAATGTGTCTCATAGTAGAGATCCATGTTTCTCTATCATCTGCGGTAGGAGCACAATAGATTTGAATCCCTTGAGAATACATTGCCATTCTCATCATGGGCATATAGTTTTCCCAACAAATTACCGCTCCTATCTTACCAATAGGTGTATCAACAACTGGTAATGTTGAACCATCCCCAAACCCCCAAACAAATCTTTCCAATGCAGTAGGCATTAATTTTCTGTGTTTTCCCATTAAAATGCCTTCAGGTGAAATAAATAAAACAGTACAATATAATGTTCCTCTATCTTTCTCTATAACACCTATGCAAATAAATACTTTATACGCTTTAGCAATGGATAATAATGTTTTAAATTCTTCGCTACTTAAGTCTAGTGATGAATCATAGTATAAACGAAATGTTTCTCTTCCTTGATCGGTTCTGATACCAATTTTAGCTCCAAAATCCAGACCTTTTGGATATGCAGAAATAAAAGCTTCTGGAAAAACTATCAATTGCGATCCGTTAATTGCAGCTTCTTTAGTAATTTTCTCAACTTTTTTAATTGTTTCTTTACAATTAAAGATTACTGGACAATCTTGAACAACTGCTG
>CAYMQD010000079.1:0-3564 GCA_964392475.1 uncultured Alphaproteobacteria bacterium | reverse complement strand
TCTAATAAAATAGCAACATTATTAACCATTTCTATAGCCTCACTAGCTGAAATACTATTAATTTCCCCGCTTGCTTCTGAGACAAGAAACTTAACATTTTTTTTTAAAACCATGTACAACTCCAACATTCTATTGTATATTTATCTACCAATAAGAGAGATATACTATTTCATTCATATATTATACAGTTAACTATATTATCTCAAACTCTAATAGTTAGAACACTTTAATAAAGAAAAATGGTTAAGCTAGATAAAATTTATACTCGTGGAGGCGACAAAGGAACTACCTCTTTATCTGACGGAACTCGTGTAGAAAAAAGTAGTCTTCGTATAAATGCCATAGGCAGTGTGGATGAAACAAATACAGCTATTGGATTAACTAGATTATATTCAGAAAATTTTTCAGATATCATCCTTCCTATTATTCAAAATGATCTTTTTGATTTAGGTGCTGACTTGAGTAAACCAGAAACAAGCAAAAATATTGATGACATTAGAATTACAAGTTTACAGGTACAAAGATTAGAGAAAGAAATTGACAAAATAAATAATACTCTCTCTGATCTAAAATCGTTTGTTCTTCCTACCGGAACCAGCTTAGCCTGCCACTTACATTTGAGCAGAACAAATGCTAGAAAGGCAGAGAGAGATATAACAGCGCTGGCCATGATTGAAGATGTAAACCCTACGGCACTATCATATATTAACCGACTATCTGACCTTTTATTTGTTTTAGCACGTCATGCAAACATTGGACATGAACAAGAATTTTTATGGAAACCAAACCAGTATAGTTAATAACATAAACGAGGAAAATAAAAATGCCAGTTAACAACAGAATAGCAAGTATGGAAAATGAGCTAACAGAGTGGAGACGGGATATACACCAAAACCCTGATTTAGCATATAAAGAAACACGGACTGCATCTAAGGTAGCTGACTTATTGCGCTCGTTTGGAGTAGATGAAGTTATTGAAGGAATAGGTGGAACTGGCGTTGTTGGCCGTATTTCTAATGGAACTGGGGGGAGTGTTGCCCTTCGTGCAGATATGGATGCTCTTCCAATAATAGAGACTACTAATTGTAAGTATTCATCAAAAAATAAAGGCATAATGCACGCATGTGGTCACGATGGCCATACTACTATGCTTTTAGGAGCAGCTAAATATTTAGCAGAAACTAAAAACTTTCAAGGCGATGTTATTCTGGTTTTTCAACCTGCTGAAGAAGGATTTGCAGGTGCAAAGGCGATGATAGAAGATGGGTTATTCGACCGTTTTTCAATTGATGAAATATATGGAATGCACAACCATCCGAATCTTAAAGAAGGTACACTAGCAGTAGCTCCAGGACCTAGATTGGCCGCAGCTGATAACTTTATTATAAAGATTAAAGGAAAAGGCTCACATGGTGCCATGCCATCAAATTCTGTTGACCCTATTTTATGCGCAAGTGCAGTTGTACAAGGTTTACAGCAACTGGTTTCAAGAAATGCAGACCCACAAAAAACACTTGTTGTAACTGTTGCAAGTTTTCACTCAGGCGATGCTAATAACGTCATACCAGATAACTCAACCCTTACCGGTACTGTAAGATATTATGATCCCAGTTTAGGAGATATGACGCGCGATAGATTCAAACAAATAGTAAAAGGAATTGTTAGTGCACATGGAGCTAAAGCTTCTATAGATTATATAGTAGGATATCCCCCTACAATCAATCATGAAAAAGAGAGTAAATTTGCTTTAGGAGTCGCCAAAGAAATTGCTGGCTCACTGGCCACAGACAAGCAAACCCCTATGATGGGATCAGAAGACTTTTCTTATTTCTTGCAAATAAAGCCAGGTGCCTATGCTTGGAGAGGGAACGGGAATTCCGCACCCTTACATAATCCTAAATATGATTTTAATGATTCCATTCTTACCGTAGGATCCTCTTTTTTAGCAAAGCTTGCCGAAACTAGTTTAAAAAATAATTAGATCCTTATCGTATCTTTTCTAGTTAAGGAGGAAACTAAAGATGATTAATGTATTTAATATAACTTCTAATACTCTTGAAGGCCCTGTTTTAGTTACTGGAGCAGGAGGTTGCATAGGGGCTTGGACACTATACCTATTGAATATAGCTGGAATAGAAACCATTGCCTTTGACTTAAGTAATGATAAGAGAAGACCTCTACTACTTATGCAAGAACAAGAATTAGAAAAAGTCAAATGGATAACTGGTAATATAGTTAATTCAGAGAATCTAGATACGTTAGTAAACGAACACAAAATAAAGTCAATTATACATCTTGCAGCTTTACAGGTTCCATTTTGTGCTGAAGACCCAATCAACGGAGCAAAAGTTAATGTAGTTGGCAGTGTTAATGTATTCGAATCTGCAAAAAAATTTGGAATTAACCATATTTCATTTGCCAGTTCTGTTGCTGCCCATGGATTTTTAAAAGATTATGAAGCACTAGAAACCTTATATGGTGCTTATAAATTGTGCACAGAAAATATAGCAAAAGTGTATTGGAATGATTATAATATATCTAGCCTTTGTCTAAGACCGGGCGTCGTGACGGGAGTAGGCAGAGATCAGGGAATGACATCTAAAACTACTTCCGTAATCTTAGCTGCCGTATTGGGTGAAAAATATACAGTTCCATTCACTGGAAAGGTTTCACATTTGTTTGCAGGAGAAGCAGCTTCAGCATTTATACATTCTGCCTCGTCAAAGAAGGAAGGCGCTTTCTCTTTTGATTTAAATGGTCCGAGTGTTTTAGTAGAAGATATAATCAGCATTATTAGAAAGAATATTCCAAAATCAGATGTTTCCTCAGAAGGTAAACCTTTACCTTTTCCTGGAAGTTTATCTGACCAACCTCTTCGGGATCATCTTTTTAAACAAGGGATAGATTACGGCTCAGTAGAAGCAGAAAAAGCTATATTAGAAACTATATCAAGTTTTAAAACACTTGCTCAAGTCAACAAAGTAAATAAAAATACACTTTCATAACACTACAAAGATACTACATTTGCTAAGGATAATTTTTAATATACTATATATTGACATTTTTTTTAATTTAATTTAGCATGTTAGTAACATTCGAGTCTGTTATTTATCGCGATTTTCAGGACCACCCTCCCAGGGTCCCAACTCCTCTCGCAAGATAAATATACCGGATGCCACGACCTCGCCCTAACGGGCGGGGTCGAGTTATTTTTATCTATTCTAAAAATATTAATCAGCTATTATAATAGTTTATTTTTAATACATGGTAGATATTATGACTTGGAATAATGAAATTAAAGAGCTCCAAAACAGAATCGCAAGAGCGATGAAAATGGGGGGAGAACAAAAAGTATTAAGACAACATAATGCTGGTAGATATACTGTTCGTGAGCGAATAAATATATTAGCAGATAAAAATAGTTTTAGAGAAATTGGTTCTCTAACTGGTCAAGGTATTTATGATGAAAAAGGAGTTTTAACAGACTTTACACCAACTAATTCAGTTATTGGACACGCCACAGTTTCTAAAAGAAATGTAGTAATATATGGAGACGACTTTACT
>CAYMQD010000078.1:0-8664 GCA_964392475.1 uncultured Alphaproteobacteria bacterium | reverse complement strand
ATTGCTAGCTAACTGGAGTTTTTTTAAGGAACGAGCAGCGTGAAGTAAAGCAACACCTCCACCAGGCACTATACCTTCTTCTACTGCAGCTCTAGTTGCATTCATAGCATCTTCAACTCTATCTTTCCTTTCTTTAACTTCAACTTCCGTTGCACCACCTACTCTCAACACCGCAACTCCTCCAGCAAGTTTTGCTAGTCTTTCTTGAAGTTTCTCTTTGTCATAATCTGAAGTAGCCTCCTCAATCTGAGCTCTGATTTGATTGCACCTGCCTTCAATATCTTTTTTCTTACCTATTCCTTCAACTATTGTAGTTTCCTCTTTAGTAAGTATTACACGCTTTGCGGATCCAAGCATCTTAAGATCGATATTTTCAAGTTTCACACCAATTTCTTCACTTACTACTTGCCCATTTGTTAGAGTTGCAATATCTACTAGCATAGCTTTTCGCCTATCACCAAAACCAGGCGCCTTTACTGCAGCCACTTTTAATCCTCCACGCAGTCTATTGACTACTAATGTGGCTAAAGCTTCACCCTCTATATCTTCTGCTATTACAAGTAATGGACGTCCTGACTGAACTACTTTTTCTAAAACTGGAAGCATTGGTTGTAAACTTGATAGTTTCTGTTGATGTATTAGTATGAATGGATCCTCAAGCTCAGCAATCATTTTTTCAGCATTAGTAATAAAATATGGAGATAAATAACCACGGTCAAATTGCATTCCTTCTACTACATCAAGGTCTGTATCTAATGATTTAGCTTCCTCAACTGTTATCACTCCTTCTTTACCTACTCTTTCCATGGCTTTAGCAATAAGTTGTCCTATTTCTGATTCACCATTTGCAGATATTGTTCCTACTTGAGCTACCTCAGCATGATCATGAACTTTTCGGCTAGATTTGTTTAATTCTTCAACTACCGTTTTAACGGCTATATCAATTCCCCTTTTAACATCCATAGGGTTCATCCCAGCAGCTACTGCTTTACTACCTTCTCTTACAATTGATTGGGCAAGTATTGTTGCAGTAGTAGTTCCATCGCCAGCATTATCATTTGTTTTGCTAGCAACTTCTCGCACCATTTGCGCACCCATATTTTCAAATTTGTCTCTTAATTCTATTTCTTTAGCTACTGTAACTCCGTCCTTGGTAGTACGGGGAGCCCCGAAAGATTTGTCTAAAACTACATTTCTCCCTTTAGGTCCTAACGTTACTTTAACAGCATTAGCTAAAACATCGACACCTCGTAGCATGCGCTCACGAGCATCAGCAGAAAATTTTACTTCCTTTGCAGGCATCTTAGGATTTCCTTAATAAATATTAATAAAAAATTTAATTTCAAGCAACCACGCCCATTATATCAGACTCTTTCACTATAACATATTCTACATTATCTATAGTTACTTCAGTGCCTGACCATTTACCGATTAAGACTACGTCTCCTTTTTTTACATCTAAAGGAGTCAATTTACCATCTTCACTGCGGTGTCCTGAGCCAACTGCCACTACTTTACCCTGCATGGGTTTTTCCTTGGCGGTATCTGGTATGATAATTCCACCACTGGAAACTTCATTGTCTTCCTCACGTCTAACCATGACGCGATCATGGAGGGGACGAAACTTCATATTTTTTCTTCCCATTAATTAGTGTTAAAAAATAAAATTTATAGAACCTGATTTAAGAACCTTATATTGATCTGTCAAGAGGCCAATAAAATTTTTTTTTTTTTTTTCAAATTTTTTTAATAGTTTTATAAATTAAAATAACAAATATACAAAGACTTTTGTTAAAAAAGTAACTATTTATTATTTTGTTTTTATAATTCTAGAAAAAAAAATATTTTGAAGTTTTTTGGTTAATCTTCCAGGGACGCCATCACCTATTAGCTTATCATTAATTTTAACTACTGGAATGATTAACGAAGTAGTATTTGATAGAAAGGCTTCATCCGCATTCTCAGCTTCAAAAACACTAAAAGATCTGGTTTCCATTAAAAAACGATTCTTTATAGCAATATCTATAATAATTTCTCTATTAATTCCTCCTAAAATTTCTGAACTAAGAGGTCGTGTAATTATTTTATTGTTAACAACTATAAACGTATTAGATGATGATCCTTCAGTAATATTTCCAAGTGAATCAAACATCCAGCATTCAAAAGAATTTCTGTAATAAGCTTTCTGTTTCGATAATACATTAGGAAGCAAAGAAACTGATTTAATATCACATCTTTTCCACCTATTATCTGGAAGTGTTATAACTTTTACCCCTTTATCTTGCGAAATATTTAGAAGGTTTGAAGGTTTTACTGATATTATTAGAGACGCTTTAATATCTTTTTTCCATATATGGTTTCTCTCCTCTATTCCCCTGTTTATTTGGATATATACGATACCTTGTTTAACTTCATTCAATCTTATTAGTTCTTCAACAACAAATCTAAGGGGAGAAAATTCCATAGGGAGTTTTATTTCCAATGAGTTAAGTGATCTATATAACCTATTTAAATGTCTATCCCATTCTATTAAATTAGCATCAGATACAGCTATTACTTCATAAACTCCGTCTGAAAATAGTAGAGCTCTGTCATCTAATAATATACTAGCATTTCGTTTTCTAGTATATTTACCATTTACATAAGATATTCTACTCATTTTAACCCACGTGTTCTCCAAAATAAGGGAAGCAGAACAACAAAAATACCAGTAATTTCTAGTTTACCTAGAATCATCAACAGCCCAACTATCAATAATGCAAAACTATCCATATCTGGCTTAAACCCAGACAAAAATATCAAACCGTCTCCTGTATTAGTAATTGCAGCTAATACTATTAAAAAATTTTTTTCAAAAGGTATATTCGCTAAACCTAATCCAAACATTCCAAATATTATTACAAGAATTAATCCTGAAAATAATGCTAGTGCACTTTGTTGATTTAAGCTTGTAATTCCTTCTTTAGTAAGATTAGCCTTTGGTATACCTTTTGGATTAATTAACTGTTCTAATTCATAACGAATTTGTCCAAAAATCACTCTCCATCTTTTTATCTTTAATCCTCCAGTTATAGAAATTACACCACCCCCTATTAATGTAAGTATTGCAAATGGAATTATAAAAGGCTTAAGATTTAGAAAGTTTTCATCTAGTTGGTAAGGTACCATCCCATTAGTAGTAATCATAGAAATTGTAGTAAATAAAAAAGTTTTTTTATCTAAACTAAACACCTCTGCTACTACTAAAAAAAGAAGTAAAGAACAAAGTATAACCAATAAATATCTGTATAATTCCTTATATATGGCGTTATTTTTAGTCCCTTTAATTAAAATCAAATAATATATAGGAAAAATAATAGTAGATATTACCATATAAAAAGATAGAATCAAATATACTACTAATTTACTACTCTGCTTGTCCAATGCATGATTAGGAAAAAATGAAAAGCCACCTGAAGAAATACTTGCCATTCCTAACCCAATAGAACTAAATAAATTGCCGTTTTCTATATATAAGGTCAAAGCGCAAATAATTGTTAATAAAAAAAATATAAAACTTATAGAAAAGTTCATATTTTTGATATTTATATTACGTCCAAATTCTTCTCCAGGCAAATTGGTAAATGATAAAAATCCATTACATAATATAATCAAAGTCATTAAACCACCTAACCATTGAAGGGAAGATCGCCAGAGTAACAAACCAAAATCATGTTGTATAATATTATCTAATACGGAAATACCTGTAGTAGTACTAGCCGAAATAGATTCAAATATAGACAAAATAATTGATATATTTAACTCACAAAAAATAAATGGTAAAGAACCAAATAAGGGTAAAATTAGCCATAAAACAATTACTAAAAAAATATTTTTAGCTCTTGCATCAAGAATTTTTTTTGTACCGCGAAATGCAATTAACAAAACAACTGCAAAAAATAATGATATAAGAGAAGTAATATAAATACTTATGTAACTTGAAAAACCTTCCAAAAAAGCAATTGATCCAACCAAGAAAGAGAGAGACATTATAGAAAAAAGAAGTATAATTATATAATAAATTAGGGAACCAATATGCAAAAATATACTCCTATCAGAAAAAACCTATATCTACAGCAAAAAGATTTTCAAGTTTTCTAACTGAATCTCTAAGCGCAAAAACAATTACTCTATCACCTTCATGAATAACAGTATTTCCTCTCGGTAGTATAACTTTTTCTTCCCTTACTACAGCCCCTATAGCAACACCTGTAGGTAGTTTAATTTCTGAAAGTGGCTTGCCTACAACTTGAGCAGTCTCTTCAGCTATAATTTCTATAATTTCTGCTTTTCCATCACGAAGTGATTGAACGGCTAAAACATGACCTCTTCTAACATGTCTTAAAATTCTAGAAACTGTCAATTCTCTTGGCGAAACTGCTGCATCAATTCCTAGTGATCCAATAATAGATTGATAGCCTGTTCTATTTAATAAAGCTACTGATGTAGCTGTACCACTTCTTTTTGATAGCATACAAACTAAGGTATTAATTTCATCATTTTCGGTAACTGCTATTAACATATCTGCATTTTGAACCCCTGCTTCGTTTAAAATTTCTCTATCAATTCCATCTCCATGTAATACCATAGTTCTTTCAAGTCTTCTTGAAGCATCTTCAGCTACTTTTTTACTATTTTCTACTAATGTAATATTTGCGTTAGGCTCAGAATTTTCTAATAAACTGGCTACACCTAATCCTATTCTACCACCCCCTATAATAATAATCCTTCTAGCTTCTCTAATTTCCTTACCAAAAATAGTTAAAACTCTATTGGTTCTAGATGAATCTGCTATTAAATATACATCATCTCCAGCCTTCATTTGGGCCAGTTTATCTGGAACAAACAGGTTATCTCCTCTTACTATAAGGACTACCCTTGTATTTAAATCTGGAAATAGCTCAGTCAATTGCTTTAAAGGAGTGTGCAATACAGGACACTCATCATCAAGTCTAATCCCTATCAATCTAACTTTATCTTCAGCAAATGAGATAAGATCATGAGCACCAGGAACAGCCACTAATCTTGCAAGTGATGAAGTAACTTCTTCGTCAGGAGAAATTATGTTTTCTAATCTAAGACCATCTGATTCAAATAACTTTGACCATTCAGGCCTTAAATAAGCATCGCCCCTTACTCTTGCTATAGTTGTAGTAACATTAAATAAAATACTTGCTATTTCACAAGTAATAATATTTGTTTCATCATTTTCTGTAACAGCTATCAACATTTCAGCGTCAGTTGCCCCACCTTGTTCCAGAATATTTGGATAAGGTGCATAGCCAACTAAAGTTTGTATATCAGAGGATGCAGAAGCCTTTTCAATCCTTTCTACACTAGTATCAATTAATGTTACATCTATTTCCTCAGCAGACAAATGCTGGGCTATACTATATCCTACTTCCCCTGCACCACAAACAATTACCTTCATGAAGTATCTGCCAAATCCTGTTCAAACTCTTTTTGATCAATACCTAAACTTTTCATTTTTCTATGTAGAGCAGATCTTTCCATACCAACAAAATTGGCTGTTTTAGTGACATTATTTCCAAATCTAGACATTTGGGTAAGTAAGTATTCTTTTTCAAATTTTTCCCTAGCCTGTTTCAATGTTAAGCTCATTAATTCACCTTTTATTACACCTAATTTATTTGATATACTATTTTCCTCTATAATCTCTGAAGGTAACATTTCTGATGTTATTTCTTCATCAGCTACCCCTGGAGACATAATAAGCAACTGTTCTACAAAATTTCTAAGCTGTCTAATATTGCCAGGCCAATCTGCAGTTTGTAATATTGCAAAGGCTTCATAACTAAGAGCACGTGGAGCTCTTCCAATAATTTGAGATGCTTTAATCATAAAATAGTCTACTAAATGGTTAATATCTGACCTTCTATCTTTCAATGCAGGGACTTTTATTGGTACTACATTTAATCTATAGAATAAGTCTTCCCTAAAATTACCTGTTTTAATTTCTAATTCTAAATCTGTGCTAGTAGCTGAAATTACCCTCACATCAACTTTTACAGGGATATTACCATTTTTTCTCGTAAAAGTTTGATCTAAAAGTACTCTCACTAAACGTCCCTGTGTTTCCATAGGCATACCAGCAATTTCATCCATAAAGAACGTACCTCCGTGTGCTTGTTCAAGCAGACCCACTTTTAAAATTCTACCTTGTACATCCTCTACCCCAAATAATTCTTCTTCTACTCGTTCCGGTAAAAGCATTGGAGCATATAAAACTACAAAAGGGCCCGATCTCCTTGATGACTGTTCATGTATCATTCTAGCTGTAACTTCTTTTCCAGAGCCAGAAGGACCTTGTATCATTACTCTACTTCCAGTTGGAGCAACCTTAGAAATAGCGGAACGTAAAAGAGTAGTTGCACTAGAAGTTCCAATCATTTCTGCTTCACCACCTAATTTTCCTATAAGTTCCTGGTTTTGTTTTCTTAACTTTTCTGTTTCTAATGTTCTTCTTAAAGTTGTAAGTAATCTTTCTGTTTCAAATGGCTTCTCAATAAAGTCTAATGCTCCGTCCTTAGTAGCCTGAACTGCGTTATCTATATTAGCATGTCCACTTATCATAATAACTGGAATTTTAGCATGGTTTGTTTGGATCATTCTTAATAATTCAAGCCCTCCCATACTGCTTCCTTCTAACCAAACATCTAATAAAACTAAAGATGGAAGTCTGTTATTCATTTCCTTCAATACTGATTCCGTATCCCAAGCACTCCTAACCTGGAACCCCTCATCCTGAAGGATTCCTGATAGTAAGGATCGTATGTCTGACTCATCATCTACTATTAGTATGTCTGCTATCATAGAATTTAAATTAACACCTTCTTGCTCTTTTTAGATAAGTTTTTATTATAGAATCTTGGAAAAATCAAAATTGCCTTAGTTCCTTGTAAATCTGCATCTTCTAGCTTCAATTGTCCATTATGATCGTCCATTACTCTTTTGACTATAGCTAATCCTAGACCTGTTCCCCCATCTCTTGACGTAACATATGGCTCAATTAAACTATCTCTCTTTTCATTTGGTAAGCCACAACCATTATCTATCACTTCTATAGAACACAAATCGTTATCTATGCTAAGAGTAATATCTATTTCTCCTTTATAAGATGGGTTTTTAGCATTTTTTAATCGAGTATTAATAGAATCTATTGAATTTTGAATTAAAT
This sequence comes from uncultured Alphaproteobacteria bacterium, assembly GCA_964392475.1. GTDB lineage: Bacteria > Pseudomonadota > Alphaproteobacteria > TMED109 > TMED109 > CAYMQD01. Next base: position 1,427 of record CAYMQD010000078.1, on the reverse strand, counting down.
TATTAATTGCTTGATTAATTTGATTTGAATCTATTTCAACTTTATGGTTAATAAATTCACCAACATTTGCATTACAAGATATATCATTATGTGCTAAATCTGTCATCAATTGAGCCCCTTTAACTATTTCTCCCAATATTACCTCTTGAGGATCTGCTTGCGGCATTCTTGCAAATACTGAAAATTCGTCAACCATGCTTCGCATCCCCTCTACCTGACGAACAATAGTATCAATACAGCTAATAAAAGTTGTAGGATCTGAATTTATTTCACTAGTAAATTTTTTCTTAAGCCTTTCTGCAGCTAGTTTTATGGGGGTTAGTGGATTTTTTATCTCATGTGCTATTCTTTTTGCTATATCTGTCCATGCAGCTATTTTTTGGGCACTTAATAAATTAGTAATATTTTCAAATGTTACTACATACCCTGTTATTCTACCTTTATCTAGTTCCCCAGCAATTCTTACCATCAATGTATAAGTTTTTTTTCCTCTGGTGATTACAACCTGATCTTGTGCCATACCAGTTTGATCTTTCTTAGCATCTAACAAAAGTTCAGACATTTCAGGAATGACTTTGCCTAATTTTGAACCTATTAAGTTACCTGCATTACAATCAAGTAACAGTAAAGCTGCTGGATTAGGAAGAAAAATCTCTCCACTTGGTTTAAGTCCAATAACCCCAGATGTTACTCCTGCTAATACAGATTCTGTAAACCTCCTCCTATTATCAAGTTGAGCATTTGCATCTATTAAATCCCTTCTTTGATCCTTAAGCTGTCCTGTCATTCTATTAAAACTTTTTATTAAAGTTGTTATTTCATCATTCCCAGATTCACTTAAATTAATATCTAAATTACCTCCTCTAACTTCTTCAGCTGCATTTACTAATTCTGAAATAGGTTTTGTTAAAGCGTTGCTGAAAGTAATCCCTACCCAGATAGCTGCAAGTAATAATAAAAAAGCTACAGAAATAAATACCATAGTAAAAGTAATTTGACTTCCTTCACTCTGTTGTTGAGCTTTTAAGTATTCATTAGCAGCTGATTTTACTAAAATAATGTCATCCGTAACTTCTGGATTAATAATTCTTCCAACATAAAGATACAAACCTAAATGTCCGGATACAGGGGTAATAACATATACTCTGTTATCCTTTTCAGGTAATAAAAATAAAGGATCTTCTTTTTTTTGTTCTTTAAAAATTTCAGAAAGAGGAAAATCAAAGGATAATATAAAGCTATATCTTGATTGAGCTTTTATAGATCCGTCTGCTGTAATTAATGCAGCCTCATTAATACCTCTTTCAATAGAAAACCTATCTAATAAATTACTTAATGACTGCTTATTTAAGCTATTGATATCTATGATTTTATTTAATTTTGATGCAATCCATAAAGCATCACCTTCTATTCTTTTTTTATGCTCA
>CAYMQD010000077.1:0-3526 GCA_964392475.1 uncultured Alphaproteobacteria bacterium | reverse complement strand
GAAAAAGGTCAGAAATTAATAAGACAGATTGAAGCTGAGCCAACTTTTTTAAATGATGGTGTCAGCAGTAGTAAGCCTGTTGAGCATAATAATAGAAAAGGTTCTGTTTTTAGTTTAGTTGATTCTTCTACGAATGGTTTTGGTATGGTTAGTTCAGTTACACGTCACATAGCTGTTACAGAAGATGAGAATTGGTTTATCTCTTATAGGCAATACTGTGGAACAAATACTACTCACGGTCAGCTAGGAGGAGCTTTTTCTGAAGACGGTGAATCATGGACTGTTTATAATAATTTGAATTCTAATGGAAACCCTCCTTGGGGAGGTGGTGGTGTTGGTGGATCTGGCGTTGGTCAGGCGCGTTATCCTAGTGTAGCAGCCAATGAAGATTATCCATTTGCTATTTGGAATGAGTATACAGGGATTACAACATTTGGCTCTGCATATGGCGGAAGACCTTATTATACTTACGATGAGTTTGGATGGGATGGGGGTTCTTTTGCCTATCCTTATGAATTAGATATTTTATGGGAAACTGATGCTAAAGATCTTTGGGTTGGTTCTCCTTCTATGACTTACAATGAAGATGAGGACACCTATGTTACGGTTGCTTCTTATCAAGATTGGACAAGAAATAACAACTATGTGTTTACGACTGAGGCCTATGAAGATGGTTTTATGGTATTTGGAAACGAGCAGGTTATTCTTGATGAAAATGTTTGCCTAGTAGGCGGAACTGATGAAGGCAGTTATAGTACTCCTGTTCATCTAAGTGTTAATGATGATGGATATGGTGTGGCAGGGCTTGTAGGTTTGCTTTCTGGATGCGATCCTGATAATATGACTGGCAGTCCTTATACTGACGGATGCTATCATCAGCCTATTTTTAAAGTTACAGAAGATCATGGTTTAACATGGCACGGAAATAGTGATATCTGCCCTGAAGATGGTATGGGCGGTTTGTATCACATCCCTGATGAAGTTTTTGAAGATATTATTAATAATCATATGCCTGAGGCCTATGAAGACGAATGTACTGGTGAATATGCAGATATCATAGATTTCTGGTCGTATTATGATGCTGATTTTAAAGTTGACATTGAAGGAAATGTTCATATTTTAATGTCAATGCTTCCAAGCGGAGAAGAGTACTTATATTTCATTGATGGAGCAGGATGGTATCATTTTACTATAGATAAAGCTTATTTAGATAACCCTGGTCCTGTAAATACTGATACAGGTTGGAACTGGTCAGAGGTTGTAGAAGCTAAAGATACTTGGATTTTTTATGATAATACAGCAGCAAGTTATGTGTGGAATACACAAGCATCTCTTTCTTTTTCTAGAGATGATGCTGATATCGTATGGGTTACCGCAGATCTTATGACTGATTATTGTGGAGAACTTTTTGATGATGGAGGAACTCCTGATGATCCATGTGATGATTTGTATGAATATAGAGATTTAAGTGAAGATATTTATGTTATTAAATCAGAGGATGTCGGTTCTACATGGTTTAATCCTTATAATGCAACGTAAACTCCTGACAATCCTGAAGAGTATCCAGCTGATTGGGGCGGAGCTTGTCCTGAAGGTCTTAATATTTGCGGACCAGAAGAAACATATCCTCATGCAGCTCAATGGAGTACAGATGATGCTGTGTTTTATATGTTCCAAATGCCTAATTATGGATTAAAAGAGATTGGAACATTTGAGCAGGCAGATTTTATGCAGCATGTTTATGTAGGGATTACTGAAGTAACTGATGATGATTCAGATGAGTATCCTATAGAATGTGAAGCGGGAAGTCTTTGCAATGATCTTGGAGACGCTACAGGTGATGGTATCTCTGATATTTTAGATATCGTTACTATTGTAAATAACATATTAGGATCAGGTAGAGTTGATGATGCTTATAAAGTAAACTTCTATAAAACAGGTGATGCTTTAGAGATGGAAGCTAATGGTTTTGTTTCAGCAGTTCAGATGACAATTAAGCATGATTCTGACGCTTCATTTGAATTTGTTTCAGAGTCATTGGTTTCTGCCTATGTTACAGATGGTGAGTCAACAACCTTTATTATGGTTGTTCCTGAAGAGGGAGTGCTTTTTAATCTTAATTCAGAAAATGGCTTTACTGTTGACGATTTAAAAGTAGCTAATTCATCAGGTTTAATTACATCAACTGTAGTTAGTCAATTTGCTTTAATGAGCTCTTATCCAAATCCATTCAATCCACAGACAACAATTTCCTTTGAATTGTTTTCGGATTCTCATGTCGATTTAGCTATATATAATATGGTAGGTCAAAAAGTAGCTACTTTAATGGATGGTTTTAAGGATAACGGTTCTTATGATGTTAATTGGGGTGGAACTGACAGCAATGGCTCAGAACTTGCTTCTGGAATCTACATGGTTAAATTAGTTACTGATAGAGGTGTGGTTACCAACAAGATTACATTGTTGAAATAATTAGGAATGAAAAAGTATTGGGAGTGTAAAAGCTCCCAATACAAAAAAAGGAGATTAATTGATGAAAAAAATATTATTAATATGTCTAACTATTGGAACAGTTTTTGCAGGAGCTACATTAACGGTTTCTAGCATTACGGCAACTGACGATGGGTTTGATATACAAATAGGCTATAAATCTGACTATGATGTAGCGGGTTATCAGTTTACATTTCTTAATGATGATGCTTTAACAATTACTGGAAGCTCAGATGCTACAGGTACAGACTTTCAAGTATCGGCTGGTTCTGTTAATAGCGTTGTCTTAGGCTTTAGTCTTACTGGAACTATTCTATCAGCTTCAGAGGATTTTACTCCTTTATGCGTGTTATCTACGACAGTTAATAATGGCTTTGATGGACAAGAGGTTCTGTTAGAGGCTGTAGATGACCCTGAAAATGATTTAAGATTAATTGTTTCTAACTCAGATGCTCAGGCGGGTGATGCTGATTTTCATGAAGCTGTATGGACGGTAGGTAGCGAGACCTTTGCGCTGGACAATGAATTGGTAGGGCCTATCTCTTTTTCTTTGGGGAACAATTATCCAAATCCATTTAATCCGAGCACAAGCATTGAATTCTCAATTGCAGAGCCAAGTTTTGTGACTCTTACAATTTTCGATGCTTCTGGAAGATTGGTTAAAACATTGGTTTCTGAGAGTAAAGTAGCGGATCATTATAGTGTTACTTGGGATGGAACTAATGATAGTGAAGTTTCTGTTTCAGCAGGAATGTATCTTTATAAAATTGATGCAGGAAGTTTTGTTGAAACGAAAAAAATGCTATTAGTAAAATAATTATTTTAATGTCTTTTGCGGATAAGGCATTTTTTATTTTTTAATATTGCATTAGAGTTTTATTTAATTTAATTTATCGAGCTTTGCCCTAAATGGGTTTCTTGTTTAGGGCAAAGTTTGTTTTTATGTTTAAAAGTTTTTTGAAATTGTTAGGATGCTAGAACGTCAATTTAATGAGTAATAGACAAACTAATTATAAAACGTATAATGGAGAGTTTG